>CAUJHX010000114.1 GCA_963204795.1 Pseudomonadota bacterium
CGGCCGCGCTCGCTCAGGAACTCGGCGAGCTCGAGCCCGACCAGTTCGCCGCCGACGATGGCGATGCGCTTGCCGAGCGGCATCCACTGATGCGTCGCCTTGCGCAGGAACTCGAGGTTGGCCGTCATGCCGGTCGCCGCGCCGATTTTCGTCGCGAGTCGCGTCGCCCAGCCGGTCTTCTTTTCGAGGGCTTCCGAGCTTTCGCCGAGTACCAGCCGGCGCAGGTCGTCGCCGCTGAAGACGTGCGGCAGATCGCTGCCGGGCAGCGGCGGCATGCTGCGACGGGCGCCGGTGGCAACCACCACCGCATCGGGTGCGAGGGAGCGCAGCATCCCGGCTGTGGCGGTCGTGTCGAGGCGCACCTCGACGTGCGAGGCCTCGATCTGGCGACGCAGCCAGTCGAGCAGCGGCTCATTCGCCGCGTAGGCAAGTGAAGCAAAGCGCAGCGTGCCGCCGAGTTGCTCGCTACGCTCCAGCAGCGTGACCTGGTGCCCCGCTGCATCCAGGCGGCGCGCGGCTTCCATGCCCCCCGGCCCACCTCCGACGACCACCACCACGCGCCTGCGTGCGGTTGCCTGCGCCCCGGAGGATGGCACGGCACGAAGGGTCTCGAATCCGGTTTCAGGGTTCACCGCGCAGCGCACGTGCTCCTGGGTGTAGATCGCACTGATGCAGGTGTAGCAGTAGATGCAGGGCAGCACGTCGTCCGGTTTGCCCGCTGCGAGCTTACGGGGCAACTGCGGATCGGCCAGCAACTTCCTGCCCATGGCCACGAAGTCGATGTCGCCCGCCCCGATGCGGGCATCGCCTACCTCAGGCTCGATGCGTCCCGAGGCGATGACCGGAATGCTCACAGCCGCCTTGATCTGCGCCGCAAAGGGCAGGTTCACGCCCGGCTCCTGCGGGGTGTGCGAGGCCGAGTGCAGCTTGCCCTGGCCCACGTCGTGGTAGGCCGTGACCGTGATGGCGTCGGCACCGGCTTCCTCGACCATCTGCGCGGCGCGCTTTGCGTCCTCGATGGTGATGCCGCCGTCCTTGCCGACTTCGCGGGAATCGAGCTTGCACCACATCGCGAAGCCCGGCCCGACGGCCGCCCGGATCGCGCGCACGACTTCAAGCAGGATGCGTACGCGGTTCTCGAGCGGACCGCCGTACTCGTCGGTGCGCTTGTTGAAGCGTGGCGAGATGAAGGACGACAGCAGGTAGCCATGGCCGGCATGGATTTCGACGCCGTCCGCACCCGCGCGCTTTGCACGCACCGCGGCGGCGGCGAACTGCTGGACTACGGTGCGGATGTCCTCGGCCGTCAGGACCCTGAATCCGACGTTGCTGATCTGCGGGCCGGGTGACTTCGCGATCTCCTCGAGCAGCCACATTTCGGTGATGTCTTTCTTCGGTGCTTCGGGGTAGCACGGCACCCAGACCGGGCGTCCCGCCTTCATGTCTTCGGGTGCGCCGAAGCCACCGTGATGCAGCTGGATCGACAACTTTGCGCCGTGCCGGTGTACGGCCTCTGCCAGTGCGGCGAGTCCCGGAATGAAGCGGTCGTCCGAGATGGCAACCTGCCCGGGCTCGTTGCCACCGGTCGGCCACGCCACACCTGCAACGCCGACATTCACGAGGCCCACGCCGCCGCGCGCCTGCTCTTCGTGAAAGGCGCGGATGCGCTCGCCGCAGGTGCCATCGGCTTCAGCGAGATTGACGCCCATGGCGGTGACGATGATGCGGTTGCGCAAGTCGAGCGGCCCGATACGGCCGGGGGACAGCAGATGCGCGAATGTGTGGGACGACATGCCGGTCTCCAGACCCGGTCGCGATGCGCGACGAGCCAAAATGCTATCACGCCCGGGTGTGCTCCCCGACCGCTGGACGCAGGGCACAGCTTTCTTCCATGATCCTGCCATGAGTGACAGTGCCGTCACGATTGCCAATCTGCTTTATCACTATTGCGAGCTCATGGACGGCGGCAAGCTGCGCGAGGCCGCGGCGCTGTTCCGCCATGCCCGGGTCAAGGTGGCGGGCCAGGAGTCGCTCGTGGGCGAGGCCGGGCTCCTCGAAGTCTGGCGCAGGTATGTCCGGATCTACCCGGATGGCACGCCACGCACCAAACACATCGTCAGCAACCCGATCATCGAGATCGATGGTCAGGCGGGCCGGGCCAAGGTCCGCTCGTACTACTCGGTGTATCAGGCGACCGACGAGTTGCCGCTGCAGCTGATTGCAGCCGGCCGCTATCACGACGAGTTCGAACGCGTCGATGGCGCGTGGCGCTTCACGTATCGGGATTACTCGATGCTCGACCTCAAGGGCAACCTGGAGCATCACCTGAAGCTGCCGGCGTGACGCGCTCGCGCAGTAGCCGCTCGAGCAACTCGATCTGGCGGCGCTGCATCTCGACCATCTCCGCCCACTGCTTCTCGCGCAACTCGTCGAAGCGCACGTGCAGTCTGGAAAGTTCCATCCCGGTCCGCAGGTTTACTTCGTAGTCGCTGCTCGCCATGAGCCGGTCTTTGGCGGCCTGACGGTTCTGGCTCATCATGATGACGGGCGCCTGCAGCGCGGCGAGGCACGACAGGCACAGATTGAGCAGGATGAACGGGTAGGGGTCGAAGGGCCTGCGGGTGAGGGTGTTGATGATCATCCAGACGAGCATTGCCAGCATGAAGATGCCGATGAACGTCCAGCTGCCCCCGAACGACGCAACGCGATCCGCGACGCGCTGCCCGAACGTCATCTGTTCCTCGAACTCGACGTTGGGGTTGCGCGGCCTGGCGTCGCGCTTCAGCAGTCTTGCCCAGGCGCGTCGCTCGAGATCGCCCAGTTTGCGAAACTGCGCGTCGACGTCGGTGAGCGCCGCCATTTCGCCGAGCACTTTGCGACCCTTGCGCGACACCGGTCTGAGTCGCCGCGCGACACCCAGTACCAGCATGGCCCCGAGCAAGGCTACGAGTGCGTGGCGCAACAGATCGTCGGGGGAATTGAAGCCAAGGAGCGCGAGGACCCAGCCGCCGACGAGGCTGCCGATCAAGCCGAGGATCAGGTTACCTGTGACGCCGAAGTCGCGGCCCTTCATCAACAGCCCGGCCGCCCAGCCGGCGAGCACGCCGACCGCGATCCAGATCACTACGTGCATACATCCTCCCGGGTTCGCCGTGCACCTATCGATCGCGATAGATCGCGATTTCCCGCTTCCCGCCGGATGAGCGGGCGCCGCGGAACATTCCCTCGCTGTTGAAGCTCATCACGACCTGCCCGCTGGCGTCGACCGCGATGATGCCGCCCTCGCCGCCCATTTTCGCGAGGCGGCCCATCACGACTGCGTCAGCCGCCTGCTGCAGTGTTGCACCACCGTAGGCGACGCGCGCGCAGATGTCGTGCGCGACGGCGGTGCGGATGAAATATTCGCCATGGCCGGTGGCGGAGATGGCGCAGCTGCCGTTGTCCGCGTAGGTGCCGGCTCCGATGATCGGTGAATCGCCGACGCGGCCGTAACGCTTGCCCGTCATGCCGCCGGTAGAGGTCGCGGCCGCGAGATTGCCTGCCTGGTCGCGGGCCACGGCGCCCACCGTGCCGAGCGCCGAGAGTTCGTTTGCGGGGCGCGTATCACCGACGAGCACGCGTCGCAGCTGCGCCTTGCGTGTCTCGGTCTTGAAGTAGTCGTTCGCCACGAAGGCGATATTGCGTGTGTGCGCAAATTCCTCCGCGCCTGTGCCGATGAGCATCACATGGGGCGAGTGCTCCATCACCGCGCGCGCCAGCTCGATCGGATTCCTGATGTGTGCGACACCGGCGATCGCACCCGCCGCGAGGGTTCGGCCGTCCATGATCGAGGCGTCGAGCTCCACCGTGCCTTCGTGGGTGAGCACCGCGCCACGACCGGCATTGAAGAGCGGATCGTCCTCCAGTATCCGCACCGCAACGGTCACGGCATCGAGGCTCGTGCCGCCGTCTTCGAGCACTGCGTAGCCGGCGTCAAGCGCGGCGGCGAGCCCCGCCCGATAGGTCGCTTCCTGGTCGGGCGTCATTTCGGCGCGCGGCAGCGTGCCGGCGCCTCCGTGGATGGCGATGGCGTGCATCGCGAGAGTTTAGCGACATGTGGCCGCTCCTGCGGCTATCATCGGCGGGGCCCGAAACCCTGGCGGTTCGCCAGCGCTGTGGGCGCCGTTTCCCCCAGCAAATCGGGCAGGTTTCGTGACAATCCGGGAAAGACGCATTCGCAGCCTGCTGGTCGCGAATCGGGGCGAGATCGCGATCCGCGTCATGCGGGCTGCCACCGAACTTGGCATCCGCACGATCGCGGTCTATTCGCAGGAAGACCGCTTTTCATTGCACCGGACCAAGGCGGACGAAGCCTATCTCGTCGGCCGCGGCAAGGGGCCGGTCGAGGCCTACCTCGACATCGAAGATGTGCTGCGCATCGCCCGCGAAGCGCACGCCGACGCCATCCACCCGGGATACGGGTTCCTTGCCGAGAATCCGGAATTTGCAGAGGCCTGCGAGCGCGATGGCGTGATCTTCGTCGGACCGACGCCGGCGATCATGCGCACGCTCGGCAACAAGGTTGCAGCGCGCAATGCGGCGGTGGCCGCGGGTGTGCCGGTGATGCCGGCGACGCCGGCGTTGCCTGCGGATCTCGCAATTGCCCAGGTGCTCGCGCGTGAGGTCGGCTATCCCGTCATGCTCAAGGCGAGCTGGGGGGGCGGTGGCCGCGGCATGCGGGTCATCGAAAGCGACGCGCAGCTGGCGGAGCTGCTGCCGGTCGCGCGGCGCGAGGCGCTGGCCGCCTTCGGCAACGATGAGGTATATCTCGAGAAGCTGGTGCGCCACGCGCGCCACGTCGAAGTGCAGATTCTCGGCGATCGCCACGGCAATCTCGTGCACCTCTACGAGCGCGACTGCACGGTGCAGCGGCGCAACCAGAAAGTGGTCGAGCGCGCGCCAGCCGTGTTCCTGACGGATGCGCAGCGCGCCGGGCTGTGCGAGGCCGGTCTCGCAATCGGCCGGGCAGTCCGGTATCTGAACGCCGGCACGGTCGAGTTCCTGCAGGATGCTGATTCCGGCAAGTTCTACTTCATCGAAGTGAATCCGCGCATCCAGGTCGAGCACACCGTGACCGAGTGCGCGACCGGCATCGACATCGTGAAGGCGCAGATCCGCATCGCGGCCGGCGCGCGCATCGGCACGGCGGAGAGCGGCGTGCCACCGCAGAGCGAAATTCGCATCATGGCGCACGCCATGCAATGCCGCATCACGACCGAAGATCCGGAGAACGGCTTCATCCCGGATTACGGCCGCCTCACGGCCTACCGCAGCCCCGCGGGCTTTGGCATCCGTCTGGATGCGGGTACCGCCTATGCGGGCGCCATCATCACGCGCTCCTACGATTCGCTGCTCGTGAAGGTGACAGCCTGGGCACCGACACCGGACGAGGCCTCCGCACGCATGCACCGCGCGCTCTGGGAGTTCCGCATCCGCGGCGTGGTGACGAACCTGCGTTTCCTCGACCAGGTGATCACACACCCCGCGTTTGCGAGCGGCGAATACACGACCCGCTTCATCGACACGACGCCGGAACTCTTCCGTTTTCCACGCAAGCGCGATCGCGCGACGCGCATGCTCACCTGGCTCGCCGAGACGATCGTCAACGGCAACCCCGAGACGAAATCACGCCCGCGTCCCGCGCGGATCGGGCTCGCGCGGTTGCCGAAGGTGGCGCTCAGGTCGGCGCCGCCCGCGGGTACGAAGCAGAAGCTCGATGAGCTTGGGCCGGAGAAGTTCGCGCAGTGGATGCTCGCCGAGAAGCGCGTGCTGCTGACCGATACCACGATGCGCGATGCGCACCAGTCACTGCTCGCGACGCGCATGCGCACGATCGACATGGCGGCGATCGCGCCCTATTACGCCCAGCTCCTGCCGCAGCTCTTCTCGGTGGAATGCTGGGGCGGAGCCACCTTCGATGTCGCGATGCGTTTCCTGAAGGAGGACCCGTGGGAGCGCCTCGCGCAGTTCCGCGAAGGCATGCCGAACCTGCTGCTGCAGATGCTGCTGCGCTCGGCGAACGCCGTCGGTTACACGAACTATCCCGACAACGTGGTGCGCTACTTCGTGCAGCAGGCGGCCAACTGCGGGGTGGATCTCTTCCGCGTGTTCGATTCGCTCAACTGGGTCGAGAACATGCGGGTTGCAATTGATGCGGTACGTGAAAGCGGACGGCTCTGCGAAGCGGCCATCTGCTACACCGGCAACCTCTCCGATCCGCGCGAAAAGAAGTACACGCTCGACTACTACGTGAAGCTCGCGCGCGAGCTCAAGGCAGCGGGCGCGCACATTATCGGCATCAAGGACATGGCGGGGCTCTGCCGGCCGGCCGCAACGCGCGCGCTCGTTGCAGCCCTCAAGGCCGAAACGGGCCTGCCGTTGCATTTCCATACGCACGATACGAGTGGCATCTCGGCGGCGAGCGTGCTGGCGGCGGCGGAAGCCGGGTGCGATGCGATCGACGGCGCGATCGATGCGATGAGCGGGCTCACGTCCCAGCCGAACCTCGGCTCCATCGTCGAGGCATTGCGCCACACCGGGCGCGATCCCGGCATCGATACGACCAATCTGCGCCGCATATCGTCGTACTGGGAGCAGGTGCGCCAGGGGTACGCGGCGTTCGAAAGCGACATCCGTTCCGGTGCGTCCGAGGTCTACGTACACGGCATGCCGGGCGGGCAGTACACGAACCTGCGCGAGCAGGCGCGCGCACTCGGCATCGACGAGGCGCGCTGGCCCGAAGTTGCGCAGGCGTATGCCGATGTGAATGAGATGCTCGGCGACATCGTGAAGGTGACGCCGACCTCGAAAGTCGTCGGTGACATGGCGATCATGATGGTCACGAGCGGGCTCAGTCGTGCGCAGGTCGAGGATCCAGATACACAGATCGCGTTCCCGGAATCCCTGGTGCAGCTGATGCGAGGCGACATCGGTCAGCCGGTGGGCGGCTTTCCGCAAGCGCTGCAAGCCAAGGTGCTGAACGGTGCCACACCGTCGACGCTGCGGCCCGGAGAGGTGCTGCCACCGGTCGATCTCGAAGCGGCACGCCGTGAGGTCGCGCGCAAGATCGGCCACGAAGTCACCGACTACCAGCTCGCGTCCTTTCTGATGTACCCGCGCGTGTTCCTCGACTACGCAAAGGATCGCGCCGCGTACGGTGACATGGGCCGGCTGCCGACGCCGGCTTTTTTCTACGGGATGGAGCCGGGGCAGGAGATCAGCATCGATCTCGAGCGTGGCAAGACGCTGATCGTGACCTATGTGGCGGTGAGCGAAACCCACGATGACGGTACGCGCACGGTGTTCTTCGAGCTGAACGGCCAACCGCGCGCGGTGCGGATCGTCGATCGCAGCCAGGTCGCGCGCCGCCCGCCGCAGCGCAAGGTCGAGCCGGGCAACGCACGGCATGTCGGCGCACCGATGCCTGGCAGTGTCGTGACGGTTGCCGTCACGGTCGGTCAGAAGGTTGCGCGCGGTGATGTGGTCGTGACGCTCGAGGCGATGAAAATGGAGACGGCCGTGCGGGCCGAGCAGGACGGTCAGGTGGCCGAGGTGCTCGCGCGCCCGGGTCTCGCGGTTGACGCCAAGGATCTGCTCGCCGTCATCGCCTGAACGGCGAGCGCGAGTGCGAGCGCCGCGAGCAGGAGCCACGAAAGGCTCCCGCCTCCGCCACCGCCGCTCGTGGCGCCGCTCGTGGGCGGGGGCGGCGGCGTGGTGGGGCCGCCGCCGCTGCCCGCCGTGACTGTCACCGTGGCGCTCGCCGCGTTGTTGGCTCCCACGGGGTCGACCGCAGCGGTGAGTGCCACGGCCGTCACCATGAAAGTGCCAGCCGTACCGGCGCGTGCCGTGAATACGACCGTGCGCGCATCGTTCGTCGCGAGCAACAGCGGATCGCAGGAAATGCTGTTGGCGCTCGCGGCACAGGCGAGACCGCCCCCATCGATCGAGTTCACGGCAAGCCCCGCGGGCACATCGATCGACAGGCGCGCGTCGGAAGTGACGCTTGGCCCGAGATTCGTCATGGTCACCGTGAAGCGCGCGTCTTCGCCTGCGGTGAGGCTCGAGGGGGCAGCACTCACGGTGGTCGCGAGATCGGCGAGCGGTGCGGTGACGAGTTCGACTGCTGCGCTGTTGTTGGCGGGCGAGCCGTCATTCATGGCCGTCACGTCGGCAAGGAGTGTCTCGGTGCTGATGGCCTGACCCGTGAGCGATAGCGTGATGGTGCGCGAGGCGCCGGAAAGCAGCGTGCCGAGGCTGCAGCTCGCCTGGCGATCGATCACGGTGCAGCTGCCCCCGGCTGCGTTCACTGCCTCGAGAGTGGACCCCGCTGGAATGACAAACCCCGCAGCCGTCGCCAGCGCGTCGCGTGTGCCGATCGAGCGCACATTGAAAGTGAGGGAATAGTTGACACCGATGCCATGCCGCGCGCTGGCGACGGGCGCGACGATCTCGACATCGACCTGATCGACGGCGGTAAGGCACTGCGCGGCCGCCACGCGCTGCGCGATCACGTCGAGGCTGCATGGCGAGAATTGCGAGTTCGCGGTCGACAGGGTGGGTGCCATCAGGTACGCGTTCGGGTTCGTCGCAGCGCAGGCTTTGCCCGCCTCACCGTCGTGCGGGGCGCCGAAGTTGTGGCCGATCTCGTGCGCAGCGACCAGCGAAATCAGCGCCGCGCTCAGCTTGCCCGAGCGCGCTTCGGTGAGGCTCGCCGATTGCAGCGAGCAGACTGTATCCAGATAGGCGATGCCGACTGTGGTGTCATCGAGCTCGCGGCCGGTCATCAGGTGTGTGAGCCCGAGGCGCCGCGAGGCGATCGTCGTGCGCCGATAGTTCGCGAGCTGCTGCAGCAGATCGGGAGCCGCCGTCGCGGTGAAGGGGTCCTGCGTTTCGTAGACGAACGTCGAGCCGACATGAATGCGGATGCCCACTTGCGCGGCGTAGATGCCATCGACGACGTTCAGGCGGGCGAGCAGGAAGTCGATCGTCGCGGCGCCATAGTCCCTGAACAGCGCGTAGTCGGCGACCGCCGCAACATCGAGCTGTGTGTCGACGGCGAGCGCGCCGAGGGGGGCAAGCTCGCTGCCGAGGGACTTGTAGAGCGCGAGAGCGGTCGTCGGCTGCCCGTTACCCGCGACGCCGCAACTTGCAGCCTGCGGATCGACCAGCGCGTCAGCGAGGCGGTATACGACGGTGCCGGCAGTCGGCGGCGAGAGTGCTGCGTCTGCAATGGGCGCGACTTCGCGAGCCGGTTCGACTGCGTAGATCTCGCGACCATCAGCGATGAGGCCGCTGAGCCCCTGGCGGGTGCGCGTGAGCCGCGCCCAGGAGCCCGGCAGGCCCGCGATGCGGCCCTCGTACGCGATGAGGTCAGGACGTTCCGCGGGAGTCGCGGCGGCAAGTCGCGCATTCGGCTCGAGCTGCAGGTCGAAGCGTTTGCCGAAGGCTTCGAAGGAGAGCTGCATCCGCGCCGTGCCGGCCGTGTGCTTCGCCTGCAGCGCACGCACGGGCTCGAGATAGACGATGCGCGCCGGCATGCGCGCGCCGGCCCACGGTGCGGCGGTCGCGAGCGCCAGCAACACTCCCCAGGCGGCGGCCTTCCCCCTTCTTCTCATGCGCACGCATTATCCCCTGTCTGCGGCGCAGCGTGGGAGTCAGTCGACACAATCCCTGAGCGACAGCGTTATGTCAGCGAGGCGCGCCGGATCGGGGCGCACACGGGCCGCGACCAGCTTGCGCGCGACCATCTGGTCCTTCGCGCTGTTCACGGTATCGACCGCGAGCAACTCGCCGTCCCGCAGGTAGCAGGCCGAGAAGCTGCGTGTTGCCGGGTCGCCGCGCAGTACCACGCGATCGTGACCCTGCGAGAGACCGACGATGATCAGTTTCACGTCGTACTGGTCGGACCAGAACCAGGGGGTCTTGTCGTGTACGGTCGCAGTGCCGATGAGATTGAGCGCGGCGCTCGTGGCCTGCTCGAATGCGCTGTCGACGGACTCGAGCCGCAGTCGCCTGCCGTAGCGCGCGCTTGGATGATTCGTGCAATCCCCGGCCGCATAGATGTGCGGGTCGGAGGTGCGGCAATACTCGTCTACCTCGACACCGTTGTTGCAGGTGAGCCCCGCTTCCCGCGCGAGCTCGTCGACCGGCGCAACGCCGACACCCACGATCACGAGGTCGGCCGGATGTTCGCCGCCATCGCTGCAGTGCACGGCGCGCACACGGGTATCGCCGGAAAATGCCGCGAGACCCGTCTGCAGCAGGATGCGCACGCCGTGGCGTGCGTGCTCGGCCTCGAAGAAGCGTGATACCGGCTCGCACACCACTCGGTTCATGACGCGATCGGCGAGTTCGATCACCGTGACTTCGAGGCCGAGTTCGCGCAGCACCGCTGCAGCCTCGAGGCCGATGTAGCCGCCACCGACAATCACTGCCCGCCGGCCCGGGCGCGTTTCGGCGCGGATCGCGTCGACGTCGGCGGCCGTGCGCAATGTGAACACGCCGGGCAGATCCGCGCCGGGCACCGCCACCCAGCGCGCGCGACTGCCAGTGGCGAGCAGTAGTGCGTCGTACGCGTGCGTGCTGCCGTCATCGAGGGTCACCGTGCGCGCGAGGCGATCGATGCGCGTGGCGCGCCGGCCCAGGTGCAGGCGAATGGCATGCTCGTCGTAAAACGATTGATGGCGAAACGGCAGGCGATCCCGCCCGAAACTGCCCGCGAGATACTTCTTCGAGAGTGGCGGGCGCTGATAAGGCAGGGCTGGCTCTTCGCCGATGATGGTGAGGGCGCCTGTGTATCCTTTGCGTCGCAGTGTCTCGACGGCCTGTGCGGCAGCCTGCCCGCCGCCCACGATCACGATGTTTTCTGGCATGCGAAATGAAGCATACTGTGTGCCGTTGGCCGACCCAAGCGCACCAATCACGGGCATCGGGCGGTATCGCCTGCGCCACGATGGTGCGCATGATCGGGCCATTGGCGCGCCAGACGGCCGGAAACGAAGGTTTTCCTGGGTGTGGAGCGCTGGCACGAAAGCTGCTGGTCATGTCGGCCGGGAGACATCGACGGGAGGGGATACATGAAACTGGTCACCGCGATCATCAAACCGTTCAAGCTCGACGACGTGCGTGCCGCGCTCTCCGAGATCGGTGTGTCGGGCATGACAGTCACGGAAGTGAAGGGCTTCGGCCGCCAGCGCGGCCACACCGAGCTGTATCGCGGCGCCGAGTACGTCGTCGATTTCGTGCCGAAGACCCGCATCGAGGTCGCGGTCAGTGACAATCTCGTCGATCAGGTCGTCGATGCTGTGTTGAAGGCCGCGAAGACGGGCAAGGTCGGAGACGGCAAGATCTTCATCACCGGCATCGATCGCGTGGTGCGCATCCGCACCGGCGAGACCGACGACTCCGCGCTCTGAAGATGGTCGGGGGTGCGCCCGACCCTGAGGCGCTCGCGCGTACCGTGGCAGCTCTCGGGATCGACACCGCCCGTCAGCACATTTTTCTGTGTGTCGGCGGCAAGTGCGCGGACCGGGAAGTGCAGCTCGCTTCCTGGAATTACCTCAAGCGGCGCTTGAAGGAGCTCGGGCTCACCGATCGCGCCAACGGGGTGCTGCGCACGAAGGCCGATTGCCTGCGGGTGTGTACGGCGGGGCCGATCGCCGTCGTGTACCCCGAGGGCATCTGGTATCGGGGATGTACCATCGAGAACCTCGAGCGGATCATCCAGGAGCACCTGATCGGCGGGCGTGTCGTCGCTGCACTGCGCATCGCCGGGACGGGTGAGTCCGCGTAGACTTTCGTCATGGCGAACGCAATCCTGATGCGCGAGACGGGCGGGCCCGAGGTGTTGCGCCTTGAAGAGATCGTGGTTCCGCCACCGGCCGAAGGTGAAGTGCAGGTTCGGCACACGGCGATCGGCCTGAACTTCATAGACGTGTACGACCGCACCGGGCTCTACCCCGTGACCCTGCCGGCAGTGCCGGGCCGTGAAGCGGCTGGTGTCGTCACGATGGTGGGGCGGAAGGTGAAGGGTTTGCGGGTCGGTGCGCGTGTTGCCTACGCACTATCGACTCCCGGCGCCTACACGGAGCTGCGCAATGTATCCGCCGCGCGGGTCGTCAAGCTGCCGAAGGGCGTCAAGGATGAGACCGCCGCGGCCATCATGCTGAAAGGGCTTACGGCGCACTATCTGCTGCGGCGCACGTATCGCGTGAAGAAGGGTGACTGGGTGCTCGTGCATGCCGCCGCGGGCGGTGTCGGGCTGCTGCTCACTCAATGGGCGCGCGCGCTTGGCGCGCGTGTGATCGGCGTCGTGGGCAGCGCGGCAAAGGCCGCGCTCGCCAGGCAGCACGGCTGCCATCACGCGCTGCTGTCGGGGCAGGATGACATCGTCGCGAGCGTCAGGGCACTCACGAAAGGCGCGGGCGTCAACGTGGTCTATGATTCGGTTGGCAAGGACACCTTCTTCGAATCGCTCGACAGCCTGCGGCCGCTCGGCATGATGGTGACCTACGGCAACGCTTCGGGCCCGCCTCCGGCGATCTCGCCGCTCGAACTGGCGAAACGCGGCTCACTCTTTCTCACCCGCCCGTCCCTGTTCGCCTATGTCGCGACGCCCGCCGACTACGCCGCCGCCGCGCGCGAGTTGCTTGGCATGGTCGTGAAGAAGAAGCTGAGGGTGCGCATCGGCCAGCGCTATGCGCTCGCGGACGCAGCACAGGCGCACCGCGATCTCGAGGCGCGGCGCACGACCGGGTCCACGGTGCTCGTGCCGTGACACGCAGTGCCGCGGCGTGGGCAGTGCTCGCGCTGACCGGCCTTGCGCTCTTCGGCAACTACTACGTCTACGATTCGATCGGTCCGCTCGCCGAGCAACTGTCGCGCGAGCTCGGCTATTCCGATACGCAGATCGGCACGCTGAACGCGATCTACAGCGTGCCGAATATCGTACTGGTGTTTGTCGGCGGCGTTCTCGTCGACCGCTACGGCCCCGGTCTCGTCACGTTCTGGACTGCGCTCGCCTGCCTCGCCGGCGCCGCGCTGACCGCGATCGGCAGTCCCTTTGCCCTGATGGCCGCCGGCCGGCTGCTGTTCGGCATCGGCGCCGAGACGATGATCGTCGCGACGATCGTGGCGCTCGGCATCTGGTTCGCAGGCCGCCAGCTGGCATTCGCCATGGCGCTGTCCATCAGTTTCGCGCGCGTCGGTTCGTATGCAGTCGATGTCTCACCGGTCTGGGCCCCGGGTGCCTATGCCTCGGGCTGGCAGGCGCCGCTCACGCTCGCTGCCGGCATCATGTTCATCGGGGTCGTCGCGGCGCTCGCCTACTGGCGACTCGAGGCCAACGCGGCTGCACGTGGCCTGCAGGTGCTCGGTCTGGCGCGCGAGCGGATCGAACTCGCGAAGCTCACCCGGTTCAGCCGTGGCTACTGGTACGTGCTCGCGCTGTGCGTGCTTTTCTACTCGGTGATCTTCCCGTTCCGGAGCACCTTCTCGATCAAGTATTTCCAGCACACGGGCGGGCTGTCGCTCGAGGCGGCGAGTGTCCTGAACAGTTACGTGTTCCTCGCAGCGGTGTTCGCGACACCGCTCTTCGGCTGGCTGAATGACCGCGTCGGCCGCCATGGCCTCCTGCTGACGCTCGGCGCGGCGCTGCTCGCCGCAGCGTTCTACGTGCTCGGCGCGACAGGTCTCTCACCCGGCGTGAGCACGGCGCTGATCGGTGTCGCGTTCTCGCTCGTGCCTGCAGTGCTGTGGCCCGCGGTCACGCTGATCGAACCGCCACAACGGCTCGGCACTGCGTATGGTTTCATGACGATGGCGCAGAACATCGGCATGGCGGGCTCGAACTTTGCGGCGGGCGCGCTCAACGACGCGAACGGCGCGAGCGCCGCGCATCCCGCCGGCTATCTGCCCATGATCGAATTCTTCGGCGTCCTGTCACTGCTTGCAGTCGTCTTCGCCGCACTCTTCTGGCGCTATCGGGCAACGCACGCGACATGAGCGGATCTGCGACAACCGGAGCGCGCACTGCGCCGCCCGCCCGGACGGAATTCCCCGTATTCCGCCCACTCGCGACGCGCTGGATGGACAATGACCACTACGGCCACGTCAACAATGTCGCGTACTACTCGTACTTCGACACGGCAGTGAACGGTTGGCTGATCGAGGCAACCGGGGTCGATATCCGCACCCTGCCCGCGATCGGCCTCGTCGTCGAGACCGGCTGTCGCTACTTCAAGCCGCTCTCGTTTCCCGACGCGCTCGAAGTCGGCCTCGCGATCGAGCGCCTCAGCGCAAGCAGCATCACCTACCGACTCGGCATCTTCCGTTGCGGCGAGCCCGATGCCGCCGCCGTGGGCAGATTCGTGCACGTGTACGTGGATGCGATAACGCGCCAGACGACAGCAGTACCCGA
>CAUJHX010000115.1 GCA_963204795.1 Pseudomonadota bacterium
CAGCTCGACGATTCAACCTATCAGGCCCAATTCGCCAGTGCGAAGGCGTCACTCGCGCGGGCCGAGGCCACGCTCAATTCGGCGCGGCTCAATGCGACGCGTTCCGCCGGGCTTGCGAAAGTTGACGCCGTGAGCCAGCAGGATTACGAGAACGCCACTGCCGCGCTGCTGCAGGCGGAGGCTGACGTCAAGCTGGCGCAGGCGAGTGTGCGTTCGAGCGGCATCCAGCTCGGCTATGCGCGGATCATCGCGCCGATCAGCGGCCGCATCGGCAAGTCGTCGGTCACACAAGGGGCGCTCGTCACTGCAAACCAGGCCGAGGCGCTCGCGACGGTGCAGCAGCTCGATCCGGTTTACGTCGATGCCACTGCCTCGAGTTCCGAGCTCCTGGCGCTGCGGCGCGAGCTGGCCGCCGGCACGCTGACGAGTGCCGTGCGGACCGTGCCCGTGACGATCGTGCTCGAGGACGGCGCACGCTATTCCCATGGCGGCAAGCTCACCTTCGCCGACGTCACGGTCGACCCGACGACCGGCACGTTTCTGCTGCGCGTTCTGGCGCCGAACCCCGACCACCTGCTGCTGCCAGGCATGTATGTGCGCGCGGTGTTCAGTATCGGCACGCGCGAGGACGGCGTGCTCGTGCCGCAGCAGGCCATCGCGCGCGACCCGAAGGGCCATACGACCGCGCTGGTCGTCGGCAAGGATGGCAAGGTCGAGCTGCGCCAGGTGCAGGTATCGCGCACGGTTGGTGACAAGTGGCTGGTGGACAGTGGCCTTGGGGCGGGCGATCGGGTGATCGTCGAGGGCCTGCAGAAGGTTCGTCCCGGATCGCCCGTGCAGGCCACCGAAGCGCAGGGCTGAGATCGTGGCACGCTTCTTCATCGACCGCCCGATCTTCGCGTGGGTGATCGCGATCATCATCATGATCGCCGGGGTGCTTTCGATCACGCAGCTCGGCATCGAACAGTATCCATCGGTCGCACCACCCACCGTCACGGTAAGCGCGACTTATCCCGGCGCCTCGGCGGAAGTGGTCGGGGACTCGGTCACGCAAATCATCGAGCAGAACATGAAGGGCCTGGATGGCCTGCTCTACATGTCGTCGACGAGCGAGTCGAGCGGCCATGCGGCCGTCACGCTCACCTTCGACAGCTCGACCAATCCGGACATTGCCCAGGTCCAGGTCCAGAACCAGATGCAACTTGCGATGCGGCTGCTGCCGCAGGAGGTGCAGCGGCAGGGGGTCGTAGTCAGCAAGGGCCGCACGGGCTTCCTGAATATCTACGCGTTCATATCGACCGATGGATCGATGGATCGCGTCGACATCGCCGACTATGTCGCATCGAACATCGTTGATCCCGTCAGCCGCGTATCGGGAGTCGGCAGCGTGCGGGTTTTCGGTGCCAAGTATGCAATGCGGATCTGGCTCGATCCGAACAAGCTCTATACGTATCGGCTCGCCGTCAAGGATGTCATCGCGGCCATCCAGGCACAGAACGCGCAGGTCGCGGTCGGCCAGATCGGTGGGACCCCGTCGATCGAGGGGCAGCAGCTGAATGCGACGATCTCCGCGCAGGATCGGCTGCGTACCGCCGATCAGTTCCGCCAGATCGTCCTGCGCACCAACACCGATGGTGCGGAGCTCAAGCTCGGGGACGTTGCACGGGTGGAGCTCGGAGCCGACAGCTACGATTCCATCTCGCGGTACAACGGCAAACCGGCGACCGGCATCGCGATCTCGCTCGCGACCGGTGCCAATGCGCTCGACACGGCCCGCCGTGTCAGCCGGGAAATCGACACGCTGAAGCCCTTCTTTCCACCCGGTCTCGTCGTGACGGGTGCCTACGATTCGACACCCTTCATCAGGGCGTCGATCTTCGGCGTGGTCGAAACATTGCTCGAGGCGATCGCGCTCGTCTTTCTCGTGATGCTTCTCTTCCTGCAGAACATTCGCGCGACGCTCATACCGACGATCGCCGTGCCCGTCGTGCTGCTCGGCACCTTCGCCGCACTCAATGCGATGGGCTTCACGATCAACATGCTGACGATGTTCGCGATGGTGCTCGCGATCGGACTGCTCGTGGACGACGCGATCGTCGTCGTCGAAAACGTCGAGCGCCTGATGTCGGAGGAGGGTCTGTCGCCGCTCGAGGCGACACGCAAATCGATGGACCAGATCACCGGCGCGCTGGTCGGGATCGCGATGGTGCTGGCCGCCGTGTTCGTGCCGATGGGTTTCCTCGCCGGTGCGACTGGCATCATCTACCGCCAGTTCACCGCAACGATCGTCGCCGCGATGTTGCTGTCGGTATTCATCGCGATCGTGCTGACGCCGGCCCTCTGCGCCACGATGCTGCGACCGCACAGCCCGGGTACCGGCCATTCCGGGCAGGGATTTTTCGGCTGGTTCAATCGCATTTTCCGGCGCACGCATGCGGGGGTCGAGAACGGCGTGCGTTCGGTCCTCTCGCGCAGTCGGCGCTACCTCGCGGTATTCGGTGTACTGGTCATCGTGATGGGCGTGTTGTACTTGCGCCTCCCGGCTGCGTTCCTGCCGGATGAGGATCAGGGCCTGCTGATGGCGCAGGTGACTGCACCGGTCGGAGCAACACAGCAGCGCACGCTCGCCGTGATGGGGCAGGTCGAGAAGTACTTCCAGGAGAAGGAGACAGGCGCCTTTGATTCCATGATGGCGGTGCAGGGTTTCAGCTTTGGCGGCAGTGGTCAGAACAACGGCCTCATCTTCGTCAAGCTGAAGCACTGGGATGAACGTTCCGGCGGGGAACTGAACGCGAAGAGCGTGGCGGGACGGGCGACACAGGCTCTGGCCAGCATCAAGGATGCCATCGTCTTCGTGCTCTCGCCGCCGGCGATTCCGGAACTCGGCACGTCTTCCGGTTTCGCTTTCTTTCTGCAGGACAACGCCGGCCACGGTCACGAGGCGCTCATTGCGGCGCGCAACCAGTTGCTTCAGGCAGCCGCGCACAGCCGCCTGCTGGCAGGTGTGCGCCCGAACGGGCAGGAGGATGCGCCGCAGTTGCGGGTGGACGTCAACGTGGACGAGGCAGGCGCACTCGGGCTTTCGATTGCTGATGTCAATCAGGTGCTGAGCGCTGCCTGGGGCGGGCAGTACATCGACGACTTCATCGATCGCGGCCGCGTCAAGCGCGTCTACATCCAGGCCGATGCGCCCTACCGGATGCTTCCCGAGAACTTCAAACTCTGGTCCGTACGCAACAATGCGGGCGAGATGGTGCCGTTCGCCGCTTTTGCGAACGTCCACTGGGAGTACGGGTCGCCGCGCCTGGAACGCTACAACGGCGTGCCGTCGGTCGAGATCAATGGACAGGGGGCGCCGGGCGTCAGCAGCGGCGATGCCATGGCGGAAATCGAAAGTCTCGCGGGACAGCTGCCTTCGGGCTTCGGCATCGCATGGACGGGACTCTCCTTTCAGGAGCAGCAGGCGGGTGCGCAGACACCGCTGCTCTACACGCTCTCGTTGCTGATGGTGTTCCTGAGCCTCGCGGCGCTCTATGAAAGCTGGTCGGTACCCACGGCGATCCTGCTCGTCGCGCCTCTTGGCATCCTGGGCGCGGTGATCGCCAACACACTGCGCGGCATGGAGCGCGACGTGTACTTTCAGGTCGCGATGCTCACGAGCGTCGGCCTGTCGAGCAAGAATGCGATCCTGATCGTCGAGTTTGCCAAGGCCCGCTACGAAAGCGGCATGGACCTCATCGCTGCCACGCTGCATGCGGTGCGGGATCGGCTGCGGCCGATCCTGATGACTTCCTTCGCCTTCGGGCTCGGCGTGTTGCCGCTTGCGATTGCCACGGGCGCAGGATCCGGGGCGCAACGTGCGATCGGCACGGGCGTCGTGGGGGGCATGCTGTTCGGCACGTTTCTCGGACTGTTCTTCTCGCCGCTCTTCTACGTGCTCATCCAGCGACTGGTCAAAGGAAAGCGCCGTGCCCATGCATAAGGGGTCCGCTCTGTGCGCGGTTTCAGTGGCTGCATTCCTTGCCGGTTGCGGCATGCTCGTCCCGAAGCTCCCGCAGGAGAAGTCGGCAATTCCGGCGCAGTGGCCGTTGCCGCCGACGACCGGAACCGGCCTCGACCTGCCGCCGCCTGCGACCACCGCCGTCGACAACAGGCCGACGACCGACAACACGCCTGCCGTCGGCAAGACCGCCGCCGACGTCGGCTGGCGTGATTTCTTCGTCGACCCGGACCTCGAGCAGCTGATCGCTCATGCGCTGACCGGAAACCGTGACTTGCGTGTTGCAGTTCTCAACGTGGAGCAGGCGCGGGCCCAATACCGCATCCAGCGCGCCGCCCGCGTGCCGTCGGTGGTCGCGACCGGCACCGTGACGCGCGCCGGAGGCGAGCAGTTGCCGGTCACGGAGGAGGCGAGCGTCACGGCGGGCATTACGGGCTTCGAACTCGATCTCTTCGGGCGTGTCCGCAATCTCTCCGAGGCGCAGTTGCAACGTTACTTCGCGCAGGAGGCGGCGCGCCGTGCGGCGCAGCTGTCGCTCATCGCCGGCATCGCGAACGCTTACCTCACGCTGGGTGCGGATCGCGACCTGCAACGGCTCGCGCGCCAGGAACTCGTCAATCGACAGCGGGCGCTGGAGCTGACCGAAAAACAGCACGAGCTGGGCGCAGTTTCGGCGCTCGACGTCAGTCAGGCGCAGACTGCGCTCGAGACGGCCCGCACTGATGCGGCGCGTTATGCGGGGCAGGTCGCGCGTGACATCAATGCTCTCACACTGCTCGTCGGCGCTCCGATCGAGCCGGCACTGTTGCCGGAACAGTTCGATCTGCGCGCGAGCGGCCTCGGTGCGTTGCCTGCGGGGTTGCCTTCCGAAGTATTGCTGCGTCGGCCGGACGTGCAGCAGGCCGAACGACTGCTGCGTGCGGCAAACGCCAATATCGGCGCAGCGCGCGCCGCGTTCTTTCCGTCGATCAGCCTGACAGGCCACGCGGGTTACGCGAGCGACGAGCTGTCCGGCGTGTTCGACAACGGCACGCGCATCTGGAGTTTCGCGCCGCAGGTGAACCTGCCGATCTTCGCCGGTGGCCGCAACACCGCGAACCTGAAGGCGGCCCGGGTCGGGCGGGACATAGCGCTCGCGCAGTACGAACAGGCCATCCAGAGCGGCTTTCGCGAAGTCGCTGATGCGCTTGCTCTCACTCGCACGCTCGCCGAGCAGAAGGCATCGCAGGAGGCGCTGGTGGCAGCCGCTTCGCGCGCGGATGAGCTCTCGCGCGTGCGGTATGAAAGCGGGCGCGACAGCTATCTTGTGCGACTCGATTCGCAGCGCACGCTGTACGGCGCGCAGCAGTCGCTGATCGCGACACGGCTCGCCGAGCAGGCGAATCGCGTCCAGCTCTACAAGGTTCTCGGGGGCGGCTGGAACGAGACGACAAGATGAGCGGGAAGGAGCAGCAGGCGGGACACGGGATCAAGGTGCGCGCGGCGGCACAGCGCAAGCGCATCCTGCACGCCGCGCAGAAGTGCTTCGTCGAACGTGGCTTTCGTGCGGCGAGCATGGCGACGATCGCCGAAACCGCGGCCATGAGCCCGGGGCTCATCTACCGCTACTTTCGCGGCAAGAATGAAATCATTCTCGCGATCATCGAACAGCAGCTCGGCGTCGCCCGCGAGCGGATCGCGGAACTGCATGCGACCGAGGACATCGCCGCGGCGCTGGCCGGTTCGTACGGTGTGGCAGAGCAGGAGGATGGCGAGCGGATCAGTGCACCACTTTTTCTCGAGATGTCGGCCGAGGCGACCCGCAATCCGCAGATCGCCGCGGCCGCGCACGTCTCTGACGCAGCGGTACGCGAGGCCATCGCGCAGGTCCTCATGCGTGGCAGTGCGCAGGGCGGTTACGGGATGTCGAGAGCCGCCGCCGTTGAGCGCGCGCTCATGCTGATGTGCCTCTTCGAGGGTCTCA
>CAUJHX010000116.1 GCA_963204795.1 Pseudomonadota bacterium
CACCTGGCAGGCGAAGGCCTCGTTGATCTCCCAGAGGTCCACGTTGGCGACCGAGAGTCCAGTGAGCTTCAGCAGCTTCGGGATCGCAAACACCGGACCGATGCCCATCTCGTCCGCGCGGCAACCGGCGACCGCCATCGCGCGATACACGCCCAACGGGCGCAAGTTGCGGCGCCTCGCTTCGTCGCGGTTCATGACGACACAGGCACTGGCGCCATCCGAGAGCTGCGAGGCATTGCCGGCGGTGATATGACGGCCCTCGCGCACCCACTGGCCGTTCTTCCACACGGGCTTGAGCGCAGCGAGACTCTCGAGCGTGGTGTCTGGCCGGTTGCCCTCATCGCGCGCGAGCGTCACGGCCTCCGTGCCGGTTGCGTTGCCTTCCTTGTCGAAGAGCTGCTTGACGCTCGGCAGCGGCACGATCTCGTCGTCGAAGAGACCGTCGCGCTGCGCCTTTGCCGTACGCTGCTGGCTCTGCAGCGAGTATTCATCCTGCCTGGCGCGCGCGACGCCGTAGCGCTCGGCCACGAGCTCGGCCGTCTCGATCATCTGGATGTACGCCGTGGGCATCGCCTCGAGCACGGCCTTCGACTGCGAGCGGTAGGCGTTCTTGTGCTTGTTCTGCGTGAGCGAGATCGACTCGAGACCGCCGGCCACCGCCACTTTGTGTTCACCGACCATGATGCTCTTTGCAGCGCTCGCGATCGCCACGAGGCCCGAGGCGCACATCCGGTCGATCGTCATGCCGCCGACACTGTCCGGCAGCCCTGCCGTGTAAGCGCACAGTCGGCCGAGGTTGTAGCCTTGCGTGCCCTGCTGCGCGGCGATGCCGAGAATCACGTCATCGACGTCGGCGCCCTCGACGCCGGCTTTGCCGAGCGCGGCGCGGATCACGTGGCCGCCGAGCACCGGCGCCTCGGTATCGTTGAACGCGCCGCGGTAGGCGCGACCAATCGGCGTACGCGCGGTGGAGACGATCACAGCTTCGGCAAGGCTCATCGGAATATCCTCATTCAAAGAACAGCCGACTGATCGTGTCGACGACACAGCCGGGCCTGGTACCGCCCTCGATCTCGACGGTGATGCGGATCGTGACCTGCACGCCGCCCTTCACCTCTTCGGCCGCCACGACCTCGCCGCACCCACGGATGCGCGATCCGGCGCGCACCGGCGCCGGGAACCGCACGCGTTCGCAGCCGTAGTTCACACCCATCGTGAGGCCGTCATATGCCACGAGTTCCGGCAGGAACTTGCTGGCGAGACTCAGCGTCAGGTAGCCGTGTGCGATGCAGCCGCCAAACGGGCCCGCGGCCGCGCGCGCTTCGTCCACGTGGATCCACTGGTGGTCGTCCGTGGCGTCGGCAAAGAGATTGATGCGGTCCTGCGAAAGCGTCATCCACTCGGTGACGCCGAGATCGCGCCCGACAGCCCCGAGTACACCCGCCACGGAATCGAACTTCTCTGTCATCGCTTCACACTCCCTCAGGCATGCTGCGAGCTGACCGACACCACTTCGCCGGTCATGTACGACGAATAGTCGCTCGCCAGAAACACCATCACGTTCGCCACTTCCCACGGCTCGGCGCCGCGCCCGAAAGCCTCGCGGGACTCGAGCTGGGCGAGCAGCTCCTCCGACGCCGACTTGCGCAGGAAGGCGTGGATCGCGATCGAGGGAGCCACGGCGTTGACCCGCACCCCAGACTCGGCGGCCTCCATGGCCGCACAGCGCGTCAGCGCCATCACGCCAGCCTTGGCCGCCGCGTAATGGGCCTGCTCGACCTGGGCCCGCCAGCCGAGCACCGAGGCGTTGTTGACGATGACGCCGCGGCCGCGCGGCTGCATGATCTTCAGCGCCGCGCGCGTCATGCGAAAGGTGCCGGTGAGCGTGATGTCCAGGACCTTCGACCACTCCTCATCCGCCATTTCGACGATGCGCTTGCTGGTACCGAGACCCGCGTTGTTGACCAGCACGTCGACATGGCCCATCTGCTTCTGCGCGAAGGCAAACAGTGCCTGGACGTTGTCTTCTTTCGAGACGTCACACAGCTGGCCGTGAACCGCCTCGAGACCCGTATCCCTGCGAATGGCAGTCACCGCCTCGGCCAGCCGGCGTTCGTGGATGTCGCTTACGACGAGTGCGCGGGCGCCCTCCTCGGCGCAGCGCTTGGCGACCGCGAAACCGATCCCGGCGCCGGCGGCTGCGGTGACCATCACGGTCTTGTCGCGCAGCAGTCCGTGGGCGGGTACGTAATCCGGAGGTGGTCTCATGGGCTTCCTTCGCGATCGGGTTGCGCGTCAGCGCGGCATGCCGAGGGCACGCTCGGCGATCAGGTTGAGCTGGATTTCGTTGGTACCGGCATAGATTGTGTCGGAGCGGCTGAAGAGCCACACCTGCCGCAGCTTCTGCGCCATCGGGTCGTCGTCAGGCAGGCAGGCCGCGGCTCCGAGCACATCGGCGGCGAGCCGGCCGAAATCACGCCGCCAGTTCGACCACACGTACTTGGCGATGTAGGCCTCGCGTGAGACGGGAACGCCACCGCTCGCGGCCTCATCCTGCGCAAGCACGCGCAGCGCATTGCAGCGCAGGGCATCGAGTGTCGCCGCCGCCTGCGCGATGCGCTGGCGCATATCGGGATCCCGTGCCGCACCGTTGCGCCGCGCCACGTCGATGAGACACGCCATTTCGCGCTCGAATCCTGCCTGCTGCCCGAGCGTCGACACACCGCGTTCGAACCCGAGCAGCGCCATGGCCACTTTCCAGCCCTCGCCGGGTGCCCCCAGGTGCAGCGAGCCTGCGGTGCGCGCGCCGTCAAAGAACACCTCGTTGAACTCCGAATCGCCGGTGATCTGCCGGATCGGCCTGATGGCGACACCGGCCTGTCGCAACGGCACGAGCAGCATCACGAGGCCCTTGTGGCGCTGCGACCCCGGCTCGCAGCGCGCCACCACGAAGATCCAGTCGGACTCGTGCGCCCACGAAGTCCAGGTCTTCTGGCCATCGATCACCCAGCTGTCGCCCTCCAGCCGGGCGCGGGTCTGCACATTGGCGAGATCGGAACCCGCGTTCGGCTCCGAGTAGCCCTGTGCCCAGTATTCGGTACCCGCCAGGATGCCGGGCAGGAAACGCTGCTGCTGCTCCCGAGTACCAAAGGCCATCAGTGTCGGCGCGAGCAGGGTCTCGCCGATGTGCCCGAGACGCCCGGGCCCGCCGGCGCGCACGTATTCCTCGTGGAACACGACCTGTTGCGCAAGCGGCAACGCCCGCCCGCCATGTTCCTTCGGCCAGCCGATGCCGACCCAGCCACCGCGCGCCAGCGCCTGCTCCCAGCGCTTGGCGAGCTTCGGGTCATAGCCCGCGTCCCCGAGTCCGCTGCAGTTGCGTATCGACTCGAATTCGCCGCGCAGGTGCTGCTGCATCCAGGCTGCGATTTCGGCACGGAAGGCTTCGTAGTCCGCCGTCATGCTGCCGCGCCATCCAGCAAGGCAGCGGCGAGTTGCTCGCGCCACCCGGTGGGGGTTCCGAGCCACGAGCGCGCCGCCTGCGCGCGTTTGAAATAAAGATGCGGGTCGAACTCCCACGTGAAGCCGACACCACCATGCAACTGGATCGCCTCCTGCGTGCAGTACCGGGCCGCATCGTCTGCGAGACAACGCGCCATCGTGGCGAGCCGGAGCGAACGACCTTCCTGCGGATCGCCATCGAACTCCCGGGCGGCGCCGAGCACAGCCGAGCGCGCGAGTTCGACCGTGACCATCATTTGCGCGCAGCGATGCTTGAGCGCCTGGAATGTGGCGAGGGGCTTGCCGAACTGCACGCGCTGCGCCAGATGAGCGACCGTGAGGTCCAGACATTGCTGGGCCACACCCACCAGCTCCGAGGCCAGCACGACGGCCGTCAGCCGCCGACTGCGCTCGAGCGCACGGTCGACCGCCGCACCGCGCCCGAGGCAGTCGGCCTCCGGCACCTGTACGTTTTTCAAGCTCACGCGCGCCACCGGGCGCGTGGCGTCGTGATTGACTCTCGGCTGCCGGGCGACACCCGCTGCATCCAGTGCCACAGCGAGGAGCAGCCGCTCGCCCCCGGCCTGCACGGGCAACAGCAACCATTGTGCAGCCATCGCAGCCGGCACCACGGCCAGAACACCGTCGAGCCGCCAGTTGGCGCCTTCACGGCGCACGGCTGGTGGCGCGCTCGCGAGGAGGCCGATATCCTGCGTGAACACCCGCTCCCCGCTCGCAAGGGAGGGTAGCCAGCGTGCCGCTACGGCCGCGTCATTCAAGGACTGGATCGTCGTGCCAGCCAGCACCGCGCTTTCGAGCCAGGGCACGCAGGCGAGTCGACGACCCAACTGTTCGGCGACCAGCACCAGTTCCGTGACACCCAGACCGAGTCCGCCGTGCGTCTCCGGAACATGCAGTCCACAGGCACCGAGTTCGCCGATCTGCGCCCACAGCGCCGCATCGAATCCCTCGCCCTCGAACGCCGCACGCCGCATGCGCGCCGAATCGCTCGCATCGGCAAGCAGTTGCTCGACCGAACCTGCGATCTGACGCTGCTCTTCGGTGAGCTTGAGATCCATGCTTCCTTGCCTCAGCTGCCGTAGACCTTCTGGGCGGGTCGCCCCTCGGCGATCAGCTTGTCAACGACTCCGGTGAGCTCCTTCGGCTCCCAGCGTGCTCCCTTGTCGGTGATCTTGCCGGTGCGCCAGCCCTCGGCGACCGACAGCTCTCCGCCCTTGGCCTCGAAGCACAATCCGGTCACATGAGCCGAGAGCGGGCTGCCGAGCCAGACGACGATGGAAGCGACATTCATGGGGTCCCAGACATCGAAGCCGGTCTCGGGCTTCTTCACCATGTCGGGCATGGCGCTTTCGGTCATGGCCGTGCGCGCGGCCGGTGCGAGGCTGTTCACGGTGATGCCGTAGCGTTTCATTTCCACGGCCTGCACCAAGGTCAGTGCGGCGATGCCGCCCTTGGCCGCGGAATAATTGCTCTGTGCGACGGAACCCTGCAGTCCCGCGCCCGAGCTCGTGTTGATGATGCGCGCATCGACCGGCTTGCCCGCCTTGCTCGCATCGCGCCAGCGACGCCCGAGCACGCTCGCGAGGCAGAAATGTCCCTTCAGATGCACGCGCATGACGGTGTCCCAGTCGTCCTCACTGAGCGAGAGGAACATGCGATCGCGCAGCACGCCCGCGTTGTTCACGAGCACGTGCACCTCGCCGAATGCGGCAAGCGCGGCGTCGACGATGCCTTGCGCACCATCGAGTGTCGTGATGTCGCCGCTGTTGGCGAGCGCGCGCCCACCCTTCGCCACGATTTCCGCCACCACGGCCTGCGCCGCCTCGCCGCGGATGTCATTGACGACGACATTGGCGCCTTCGGCTGCAAAAGAGAGCGCGTAGGCTCGGCCGAGACCGCCGCCGGCGCCAGTGATGATTACGGTGCGTCCGTCACAGATTCCCATGGTGCTTATCCCAGCCGTTCAATGATCGTCACGTTGGCCTGCCCGCCACCTTCGCACATCGTCTGCAGGCCATAGCGCTTGCCGGTCCGCTCGAGTTCGTGCAGCAGGGTCGTCATCAGTTTCGTGCCGCTCGCCCCGAGCGGATGGCCGAGCGCGATCGCCCCACCATTCACGTTGATGCGCGCGTGCGGATAGCCGGTTTCCTTGAGCCAGGCCATCACCACCGAGGCGAAGGCCTCGTTGATCTCGACGAGATCGATGTCCTCGAGCTTCATGCCGGCCTTCTCGAGCGCACGCTTCGTGGCCGGGATCGGCGCGGTCAGATGCCAGATGGGGTCGTCGGCCAGCACCGACAGGTGCACGATGCGCGCACGCGGTTTCAAACCATAGCGCTTGAGTGCCGCCTCCGAGACCACGAGCACTGCTGAAGACGCGTCGCAGACGGAGCTCGACACTGCGGCGGTGATCTTCGGATACGCGGGGTCGACCGGCTGCAGCGTCGCCATCTTCTCGAGCGTGCTGACGCGCGCGGTTTCATCCATCCGGAACTCACCGAACGGCACCACTTCGCGGTCGAAACGCCCCTCTGCCATCGCGCGCAGCGCACGGTCGTGACTCTCCTTGGCGTAGACCTCCATCTGCTCGCGGCTGATGTGCCAGTGATCGGCGATGCGCTGCGCGGCGTAGAACTGGTTGACCGGTGCATCTCCGAAACGCGCCTGCCAGCCCTTGCTCTGTGCGAAAGGGGTCGTGAATCCAAGCGGCTGCCCCGCCAGCATCGCCGAGGAGATCGGGATGCTCGACATCGTCTGCACGCCACCGGCCAGTACGACGTCCTGGGTGCCGCTCATCACGGCCTGCGCCGCGAAGTGCACTGCCTGCTGCGAGCTGCCGCATTGCCGGTCGACTGTTGTGCCGGGCACGTTCATCGGCATCCCCGCCGCGAGCCACGCCGTGCGCGCGATATCGCCCGCGAGCGCACCGATGGTGTCGACACAGCCGAAAATCACGTCGTCGTACTCGGCCGCCGGAATCCGGTTGCGCTCCACGATCGCCTTGACGACATGTGCACCGAGGTCAGCGCCATGCACCTGGGCCAGTGAGCCGTTGCGCCGTCCCGTGGGCGAGCGCAGCGCGTCGACGATGTAAGCCTCAGGCATCGATATGTTCCTCCGGTCTCATTGCAGGGTGGCCGCCGGTCCGAGCGGCGCGCCGTCGCGCAGCAGCTCGTGACCCAGGCGCGCCTTGTGGAACCCGCGATCGCCCCAGGCCGCATCCAGCACCCAGGCGCGTTTCATGTACATCTGCAGGTCGACTTCCCACGTATAGCCGCACGCGCCATGGACCTGGATGCCCTTGCGCGCCGCGGTCCAGGCGGCGTCCCCCGCCGCGAGCTTCGCGTGCGAGATCAGTACAGCGCGATGGCGATCCCCGCGCTGCAACGCGAGCGCCGCCCGGTAGAGCACCGGCCTGGCAAACTCGATCTTCGTCACGACATCGGCGAGGTGATGCTTGACCGCCTGGAAGGACCCGATCGGCTTGCCGAACTGCTTGCGCTGCGCGACATAGTCGACGGAAACGTCCAGCATGCGCTGCGCGAGGCCCACCAGCTGGCCGGCGACGCCGAGCGCGGCACGGTCCAGGGTTGCATCAGCGAGTGTCTGCACGCCCGCGCCCGTCAGCAGCCGGGTCGAGGCCGCGAGCTTCTGCGGGAGCATGGCGAGGCGCCGCGATGCATCGATGCTCACCTGCGTCGAGCGTTGCAGCCCGGTGCCAGACACCGCGTGCAGCTCGAGGGCGCCGTCCTTGCCCGCGCGGATGGCGAGGATCAGGTCGGCCAGGTGCGCATCGGCCACGCACGGATTGGCGGGATGCTCGATCGAAATGTGCGCCGTGCCATCGGCAACCCTGGGTAGCCACTGCTCGCGCAGCGCACCGGCCTCCGGCACGCTGCCAAGGAGTGCCGTCGCCACATACGACGATTCGACCAGTGAATCCGGAATGGCGTGATAGCCGAGTTCTTCCGTGACCAGGGTCCAGTCGATGTCACCCAACCCGACGCCACCATGGGCTTCCGGCACCGACAGCCCCGTGATGCCCTGTGCGGCGATTTTGGCGTGCAGCTCGCGCGAACGGCCGCCGCTCGTCTCCGAGATCTCGCGCAGCAGCTCGGGAGCCGCCTCCTTCATCAGGAAGCGGTTGATCGAGTCACGCAGTGCGACCTGCTCTTCGGTGAATGTGAAATCCACGATGCTCGCCCCCGCTCAGGACTTCGGCAGACCGAGCACCCGCTCGGCGATGATGTTGCGCTGGATCTCGTTGGTGCCCGCGTAGATCGGTCCGGCCTGCGCAAAGAGGAAGCCCTCGAGCCACTCGTGCACTTCCGGATCATCGATGAGCTCGGCACGCGGCCCGAGAATGCGCATCGCAGTCTCGTGCATCTGCAGGTCGAGCTCGGACCAGAAAATCTTGTTGGTGCTCGCCTCGGCGCCGACCCGATGACCCTTCGCCACGCGGCCCACGGTGTGATAGCTCGCGAGGTTGTAGGCTTCAGCGTCCATCCACGCCTTCAGCACTGCGTCGCGGATTGAAGGGTCGCGATCCGCGGTCACCTGATGACGGCGGTACAGTTCCACGAGCCGCTTCGCCGTGCGCTGGAAGCGCGCCGGCGAGCGCAGCAGCAGACCGCGCTCGAATCCGGCCGTCGCCATCGCGACATTCCAGCCCTCGCCTTCCTTGCCGAGACGGTTGGCAGAGCTGACTCGCACGTCGTCGAAGAACACTTCGGCGAAGGCCTGTTTGCCGTTCAGCGCCCTGATCGGCCGGACCGTGATGCCTACGGCATCCATCGGGACGAGCAGGTACGTGAGGCCCTTGTGGCGGGAGCTGTCGGGGTCACTGCGGAAAAGGCCGAAGAGCCAGTTGGCGAACACGGCGCGAGTCGACCAGGTCTTCTGGCCGTTGAGGACATACTCATCACCTTCGCGGATCGCACGGCTCGTGATGGCCGCCATGTCGGAACCCGCGTTGGGTTCGCTCCAGCCCTGCGCCCACATGTCGTCGCAGCGCGCCATGCGGGGCAGGAATTGCGCCTTCTGTTCGGCCGTGCCGAACTCCATCAACGTGGGGCCGAGCAGCATGATGCCGTTCTGGTTCACGCGCATCGGCGCATCGACGGCGTGGTACTCCTCCTCGAAGATCAGCCACTCGTTGAGATCGGAACCACGGCCGCCCAGATCCTTCGGCCAGATCACGCAGCTGTAGCCACCCGCCGCGAGCTTTGCCTCCCAGGCGCGGTGCTGCTCGAAGCCCTCCCGCGTGTCGTAGCTCGCGAGCGGCGACTTCGGCACGTTGGCACGCAACCATGCCCGCACCTCCGTGCGAAACGCCTGCTGCTGCGGTGTGAAATCGAGATCCATATCCAGCCCCGTCAGAACTTGCTGTCGCGCTTCTCGACGAACGCGCGCCGCGTCTCCGCCGAGTCCGGGCTCATGTAAGCCTGCAGTGTGAAGCCCTGCTCCCAGCGGTACTTGGCCTCGAGGTTGCCGTCCTCGACACCGGTGAGCGCCTCCTTGGCGATGCGGATCATCGCCGGGCTCTTCGCGGCGATCTTCGCGGCGATGGCGAGCGCCTCGTCCCGCAGCTGCCCGCGCGGCACGACCCGCTCGATGGCTCCGAGCCGCAGCGCTTCGGGCGCACCGATCATCTCGCCGGTGAAGAAGAGATAGCGCGTCTTCTGCACACCGAACATCCGTTGCAGATGCGCCGCACCACCCATCGCGCCGCGGTCGACCTCGGGCAGGCCGAAGCTCGCGTCGTCGGCCGCGATCACGATGTCGGCCGCGCCGCAGATGCCGATGCCGCCGCCGAGCACGA
This sequence comes from Pseudomonadota bacterium, assembly GCA_963204795.1. Classification (GTDB taxonomy): domain Bacteria; phylum Pseudomonadota; class Gammaproteobacteria; order Steroidobacterales; family Steroidobacteraceae; genus CADEFQ01. Next base: position 9,344 of record CAUJHX010000116.1, read on the forward strand.
AACCGTGCACCGCCGCGATCACCGGCACCTTGTTCAGGTGCACCGCCTTGAAGGTGGCGTAGTTGCCGGCATTCACCTGCACGATCAGTTCCGGATGGGCGTCGAGCTCCTTGATGTCGAC
>CAUJHX010000117.1 GCA_963204795.1 Pseudomonadota bacterium
GCACAGGCCGTGGCCATCGACGCGGAGCGCAACTACCGCCGTCAGGACGAACTGCTCGCGTCGGGCGCCAGCAGTCAGCGTACCGTCGACGCGGCCCGGGCAACGCGTGACCAGGCGATTGCCCGCGTCAAGGCGGCCGAAGCTGCGTTGTCGCAGGCGCGAGAAGGCTTTCGTCGTGAAGATGTGGCGGCTGGCGAAGCGAAGCTGGCGGCCGCGCAGGCGGCGCGGGCACAGGCCGCCACCGCGCTGGCCGATACCGGGTTGCTGGCCCCGAGCAACGGTACCGTGATCGCGCGCGTGCGCGAGCCCGGCAGCATGGTGGCCAGCCAGAGCACGGTCTACAGTCTGAGCCTCGACTCCCCGGTGTATGTGCGAGCCTATGTCGGCGAGCCGGATCTCGGTCGCATCGCGCCCGGGTTGAAGGTGCGCGTACACACCGACTCCTCACGCAAGGTCTATCAGGGCCAGATCGGTTTCATTTCCCCCCGCGCCGAATTCACACCGAAAACGGTGGAAACCGCGGACCTGCGTACCGATCTCGTGTATCGATTGCGGGTCGTGGTGAGCGACGCCGACGCCGCCCTGCGCCAGGGTATGCCGGTGACGATCGAAGTCGACACCCGAACGGCCGCCGCGCGCACCAAGGCTTCCTGACATGCCTGCGGGTGGCGTCACGCCAGACTCGGGGCGCGCGGCAGACAGCACGGCGGCCGTGGTCATCGACAGCGTCGGCAAGCGCTTCGGGAAGCGGCACGCCCTGCGCGGCCTGAGCACATCCATCCACTACGGCCAGCTGACGGGCCTGGTCGGGCCGGATGGTGCCGGCAAGACCACCCTGATGCGCATCCTGACGGGTCTGCTCGAGCCGGATGCCGGCCGCGTCGCCGTGGCCGGGTTCGACGTGGTGGCCGACAACGACGCCATCCATGTCGCAACGGGTTACATGCCGCAGCGCTTCGGCCTGTACGAGGACCTGTCTGTCATGGAGAACATGCGCCTGTACGCGCGATTGCGCGGCATGGACGCCGAGGGGAACGCGGAGCTCTTCGCCGAGCTGCTCGATTTCACCCGTCTGGCCCCCTTCACCGCGCGTCTGGCCGGAAAGCTCTCCGGTGGCATGAAGCAGAAACTCGGCCTCGCCTGTGCGTTGATGGCGCGGCCCGCCGTGCTGTTGCTGGACGAGCCCAGTGTCGGGGTGGACCCGGTCAGTCGCCAGGATCTGTGGCGCATGGTACAGGCCCTGACCGATGACGGCATGGCTGTAGTCTGGTCCACTGCCTATCTCGATGAAGCCGAGCGCTGCGACAGCGTGCTCCTGCTCAACGAGGGTCAACTCGCCTTCGCCGGTCCGCCAGCGGAACTGACCAGACGTCTCGAGGGACGCAGCTTTCGCCTCGAGGAAGTGGGCGCGCATCGCCGCGCCGTACTGGCCGAAGCGCTGGATCTGGCAAGCATCGGCGATGGGGTGATCCAGGGGGCAGGCGTGCGCGTGATGTTGCGCGCGCAAGCGGGGACGGAACAGATCCGGGCACTCGCCGACCGCACTCATGTGCGCCTCGCCGCCGTGCCGCCGCGATTCGAAGATGCCTTCATCGATCTTCTGGGTGGCGGGCCCGGCGGCACTTCGCCGCTGGCCGAGCGTGTGCCGCCGGTGCAGCTCGCTTCGGATGTCACTGTCTCCTGCCGCAACCTGACCAAACGCTTCGGCGACTTCACCGCCACCGAGGACGTCAGCTTCGAGGTGCGCAAGGGGGAGATCTTTGGCCTCCTCGGGCCCAACGGAGCCGGCAAGTCGACCACGTTCAAGATGCTTTGCGGTCTGCTCAAGCCCAGCCATGGCGAGGCACACGTGGTCGGGCTCGACCTGCGCCGCGCCACCGGCGCAGCCAAGGCACAACTCGGCTACATGGCACAGAAGTTCTCCCTCTATGGCCTGCTCTCGGTGCGGCAGAATCTGGAATTCTCCGCCGGCGTGTACGGCCTGGAGAACGCCGCGCGGCGCGCGCGCATCGAGGAGATGATCGACACCTTCGGGCTCGCTCCCTGGCTGTCCGCGGCGCCCGATTCGCTGCCGCTCGGTTTCAAGCAACGCCTCGCGCTCGCCTGCGCGGTGATGCACCGCCCTCCCGTGCTGTTCCTGGACGAGCCGACTTCGGGCGTCGACCCGATCACGCGCCGCGAGTTCTGGACCCACATCAATGGACTGGCTCGCAGGGGCGTGACGGTGATGGTGACGACCCATTTCATGGATGAGGCCGAGTATTGCGACCGCGTGGCAATGCTGTATCGCGCCCGGCTGATCGCCCTCGATACGCCGGATGCACTCAAGCGTGGCGCAGCCAACGCCAGGCGACCCGACCCGACCATGGAAGACGCCTTCATTCATCTCGTAGAGGCGGCCGCATGAGCGGCGCGGCGCACATCGACGCCGCCCGGCGCGTCTCCGCGGCCGCCATGCGGCGCTTCGACCCCGCTCGCCTTCGGGCGCTTGTATTAAAAGAGAGTCTGCAGGCGGCCCGCGATCCCTCCACCCTGCTGATCGCCCTGGTGTTGCCGACCGTGCTGCTGTTCCTGTTTGCCTACGCGGTGTCACTGGATGTCGACAGGGTCCGCATCGGGGTGGTTGTGGAATCCCCGTCCGCCCCGGCGCAGGCGCTGGCGGCGGCCTTTGCCGGAACCCGCTATCTGGATGCGACCTTCGCCCGGGACCGGCGCGAAGTCGCCGAACAGGTCGTATCGGGCGCGCTGCGGGGTTATGTGGTGATTCCGCAGGATTTCGCGCACCGTCTCGCCGCGCGCAGTGGCGAGCCGCTGGTGCAGGTCATCGCCGATGGCTCGCAACCCAATACCGCCAACTATGTTGCCAACTACGCGCAGGGCGTGGTGCAAACCTGGCGCGCCGGGCTCGGCGCCGAGGCGCCCGCCGCAGCGGTCACCCTGAATCCGCGCTACTGGTACAACGCCGAACTCGAGAGCCGTCGATCGCTCGTGCCGGGCGCCATAGCCATCGTCATGACCATCATCGGCACGATGCTGACGGCACTCGTGGTCGCGCGCGAGTGGGAGCGTGGCACCATGGAGGCCGTGCTGTCCACACCGGCTTCGGTCGTCGAGATTCTGATCGGCAAACTGCTGCCCTACTTCCTGCTCGGCATGCTCGCCACGCTGGGCGCGACGGCGCTGGCGGTCTTCATGTTCGATGTACCGCTGCGCGGATCGCTGACCGCGCTGCTGCTGCTCTCTGCCGTCTTCATGGTGCCGGCACTGGGCCAGGGGCTGCTGATTTCTTCGGTGACCCGCAACCAGTTTCTCGCATCGCAGATCGCGCTTTTCTCCGGTTTCCTGCCGGCGTTCATGCTGTCGGGCTTCCTGTACGAAATCGAAGCCATGCCAGCGCCGATCCGGGCCATCACCTGGCTGATCCCGGCGCGCTATTTCGTCTCGTCCCTGAAGACGGTCTTTCTCGCCGGCGACATCTGGGCCGTCTTCGTTCCGAACCTGCTGGCGATGGCTGCGATCGGCATGCTGTTTTTCGCGCTCGCCAGACGCGCGACGCGCAAGAGCCTGGAGCCATAAGCCGTGTCGCAACGATCCGGAATCTTCAACCGCACCCGCCTGCGCGCCCAGTTCACCAAGGAGGTGCTCAGCATCCTGCGCGATCCGCGCAGCCGGATGGTGGTGTTCGTGCCTCCGCTGCTGCAGCTTCTGGTGTTTGCCTTCGCAGCCACCCTCGAAGTGCGCAACCTCGACATCGCTGTGCACGATCAGGACGCCGGACGCTGGTCGCACGAACTGGTGTCCCGTCTCGACAGCGCCGGGTTTGTCGATCAGGTGCGCCATGTGCACAGCCGGCGGGAACTGCGAAGCCTGATCGACCGGGCCGAAGTGATAGCCGCGCTCGAAATCCCGGCGGACTTCTCGCGCACCATCGCTGCCGGCGGAAGTGGTGAAGTACAGGTGCTTGTCGACGGGCGGCGCAGCAACTCCGGCCAGATCACCGTCGGCTATCTGTCCGCCATTGCCGCCGACGTCGGCGCGCAGGTCAGCGGTGAGGCCCTACCCGCGGCTCCGGTGCTGGTGCGCAACTGGTTCAATCCCAACCTGACCTACCGCTGGTTCATCGTGCCCGGCCTCTCCGGCATCCTGGCGCTCTTCAGCGCCCTTCTGATCACCTCGCTGTCGATCGCGCGTGAACGCGAGCTGGGCACCTTCGATCAATTGCTGGTTTCGCCGACGTCGACGCCGGAGATCATCGTCTCCAAATCCCTGCCCGCGCTCGCCATCGGTACGGTGCTCGGCCTCCTGATGATGGGGGCGGCCGTGGGGCTGTTCGGGATTCCCTTCAGCGGCTCGTTCTGGCTGCTCCTCGCGAGCCTCGTGCTGTTCATCCTGTCGGTGGTAGGTATCGGCCTCATGATTTCCGCAATCAGCGCGACACAGCAGCAAGCCATTCTGGGCGCGTTCTCGATCGGCGTTCCAGCCGTCCTGATGTCGGGTTTTGCCACGCCGGTAGAGAACATGCCAACGCTTCTGCAATGGCTGGCACAGGGGATTCCACTCACGCATTTCCTGATCATCGTGGAAGGCAGCTTCCTCAAGGCGATGTCGCCCGGCGACATCCTTGCCAGCCTCTGGCCGCTGGCGCTCATCGCGCTCGTGTCGCTCACGATGGCCACCCTGTTCGTCCGAGGGCGTTTGCAATGACTACTGTTCCCGAAAGATCGCCTGGGCAGCGGCGTTCCGTCGCGATCGCTATGGTCAGCGCCCTGTTGACGGCCTGCGCGGTGGGTCCCGAGTATCGATCACCGCCTCCGGTTGACACCGGCAGCGGTTGGACTGAGCCGGTTACGGGAGCATCTGCGCCGGCGGATCTCGCGCGCTGGTGGTCGGCACTCGGCGATCCGGTGCTCGAACGCCTGATCGACACCGCCCTCACGGAGAATCTCGACCTGCGCCAGGCTGCGGCGCGCATCGACGAGGCACGCGCATTGCGCGATCGCGTCGCCGGCAACCAGGCGCCCGTCGTGGTTGCGGGCGCGAGCGTCAACCGGCGCCGGCAGAGCGAGAACGGTCCACTGCCGATTGGCGCCATTCCCGGTCTCGACGCCACGCAGACCATTTACGACACCGGCTTCGATGCGGCCTGGGAGCTCGACCTGTTTGGCGCCAATCGCCGTGCGCTGGAGGGCGCCAGCGCGAGGCTGCAAGCGACTGAAGTCGAGGCGCAGGGCGTGCGCCTGCGCATCGTCGCCGAGGTGGCGCGCACCTGGTTCAGCGCGGTCGGCGCCGGTCACGAACTGCGCGCGCAGC
>CAUJHX010000118.1 GCA_963204795.1 Pseudomonadota bacterium
CGTGATTACATCGCGACTCCGGGTGTCGCGCGTCGTATCGTCGTCACCGTGGACAATCTCGCGCGCGAGAAGGTCCCCGTGCTGACACGCGCGGTGGGGCCGATTCCGGGCACTCTCGCCGTGACACGCGATGGCGAGCGGATCTTTCTCAGCGAGGACAATTACCGGCGCTATGCGCCCTACGTGCAGGTCATCGCACAACTCGATGTCGCCCAGCTCGCCGCGCTCTACCGGCGCATCTATCCGCTGCTGCAGCAGGCCTACGGTGAAGTCGGCAAGCCAGGCCAATACTTCAATGACCGCGTGGTCGCCGTGATCGACGACCTGCTCGAGGCCCCGCAGCTCGAGGGCCTCGCCGAGCTCGAGCAGCCGAGCGTCTATTTCCGCTACAAGGACCCGGCGCTCGAGGCGCGCTCCGCCGGTCAGAAGCTGCTGCTGCGCATGGGCCCTGCCAATGCGCAGGTCGTCAAGGACAAGCTCGCAGCGCTGCGCGCACTGATCGCAACCGCGCCTCAGTAGAGCAGCACGCCCTCGCGCTCCGCGCGCCACTCCGTCTCGTCGCGCGCCGCGAGCGCATCGAGATCAGCCGCCGTTGCGGCCGCATCGTCGACCCATTCACGCAGCGCGCTGCCACCGTTGATCAGATCGATCGCGAGGCGGTCGCGCTCATACTCATAGGGAAAATCCCGCCACAGCGGATAGTCCGGCTGCAGGCGCCGGATGGCCTTGAACGCCGCCGCCATCAGGCGCCAGGGCCGAAACGCCTCGTGCACATAGCTTGCTGCCTCGACATGGATCTGCAGCCCCGCGCAGAGCTTGCCCACATGCTTGTGAAAGGTCGGCTCGAACCAGCAGGGCCGCAGCCGACAGCCCGCGAGCCATTCGGGCGCGATGCGCTGCATCTCGCGCAGCACCGCGATGGCATCGATGTCGGGTGCCCCGAAGAGCTCGAGCGGGCGTGTGGTGCCGCGCCCTTCCGACAGGGTCGTACCTTCGAGCATCACGGTGCCCGCGTAGCAGCGGGCCATGGAAAGATTCGGCGCATTGGGGCTCGGATTGACCCACTCGCGCTCCCCGAGCGGCCAGCCATGGCCTGGTGCCGCGTGCGGCTGCCAGTGCAGCATCGTCACGACCTGGTAGTCGACCATGAGCCGCAGCGTCGCGACGAACCAGTGCGCGAGCTCGCCCATCGTGAGCCCGTGACGCATCGGCAGCGCGCCCGCGCCGACGAAACTCTCCCAGCCGCCCACGAGCCGCGTACCCTCCACGGGTCGCCCGACGGGGTTGGGCCGGTCGAGAATCCACACGGCCTTGCCATGCTTCGCGGCCGCCTCGAGCACGTAGCGCAGCGTCGTGATGAAAGTGTAGATACGACAGCCGAGATCCTGCAGGTCGACGAGCAGCACGTCGAAGCTGTCCAGCATCGCGGCGGTCGGCTTGCGGACCTCGCCATAGAGACTGAAGACCGGAATGCCGAGCTGCGGGTCGAGGTAGTCGGTCGATTCGACCATGTTGTCCTGTTTGTCACCCCGCAGGCCGTGCTGCGGACCGAAGGCCGCGGACAGCCGCAGGTCGGGCAGCGCCGCGAGCGCATCGAGCGAATGGCTGAGATCGGGCATCACCGAAGCGGGATGCGCGAGCAGTGCAACGCGCCGCCCGGCGAGTGCGCGACGCAGTTCGGGTTCTCCCGTCAGCCGCTCAATGCCGGATTTCATGCACGAAACTTTCGGGGTGGTGGAAATCGGGACGCAGCGGATCGGGATGCGCGAGCGCCCAGTACGAGAGTGAGCCGTCTCGCGCCTCGATCACCGCCGCAAGTGCCGCGTCACAGGCCGCCACCGTTTCATCGACCAGTGTCGCGAGTGGGAAAACGGCGGCGAGCGTGAGCAGGCGGGGCGACGACTCGACATCGATCTGCGGCGAGAGGGGCTCGATCGGGCGCATGCCTGCCCGGTATGCGTCGAACGCATAGGCGGCCCACTCGGTTGAAGGCGCGAGATTGACCTCCGAATAGCCGGCGGAACCGCGCGGCCGCACGAAGAATTCGAAGCAGGTGTGGCGCCAGAGCCCGTCCACGCGACCCCCGGGCCCGCGCGGCGGCAGCGCGAGCTGCGGGAGGTCACCGGTGAGCCGGTAACGCACCACGAGCGCCACCGGCCCGTCACCCTTTGCGAGCTGCAGGCTCGCCTCGACCCGTTCGATCGGGAGACGGGCGGGGTCGTCGTGGGCGCGGAGCAGGTGCACCCCCTCATGATGCAACAATTTACAGCTGCACGCGTCGACGCTGGCCTCGCGACACGCACTTGCGCACACTCGCGGCATGCAATCCCTCCTGCTGCTTGCCGGCTGCCTGCTGCTCGGGGTGATCGCGAATCTCCTGTGGGCCGTTCCGCAGCGCCTCATCCACCTGCTCAACGCCTGGATCCTGCGCATCGCACTGCCGGCGCTCATTCTCGCGCTGCTGCCCCGCTTGTCGTTCGAGCGCGATCTGTGGTTCCTCGTCGCATCGATGTGGCTCGTATTCGCGGGGGGCTGGAGCGTCGCAGCGTTCGCCGGCGGGCGCCTTGGCTGGTCACGGGCGCGCACCGGCGCGGTCGCGCTCGCCGGAGGTTTCGGCAACACCGCGTTCATCGGCTACCCGCTCATCGAAGCGCTGCGCGGCGTCGAGGCCCTGCCGCTGGCCGTCGTCGCGGACCAGTTCGGCGGCTTCATCGCGCTCGCAACGGGCGGCGTGATCGTGGCGTCGTGGTACGGTGGCGACCGCACTCATCCTGCGGCGCTCGTGCGGCGCATCGTGCTGTTCCCGCCGTTCGTCGCCTGCCTCGTGGGCGTCGCAGCCGGTCGCTTCGGCGGCTGGCCGGACGGGCTCGAGCGCGTATTGCATCTCCTCGGCGCAACGCTGTCGCCGCTCGCCTTGCTCTCGATCGGGCTGCAGCTCAGCCTGCGTGCGAGCGCAGACGCGTGGCGCGCCATCGGCATCAGCCTCGCCTGGAAGCTCGCGGCGGCGCCAGCGCTCGTCTACGCCTTCGGTCTCGCCGCGGGCGTGCGCGGCCTCACGCTCGTCGTGGGCGTGTTGCAGGCTGCAATCGGGCCGATGGTGTCTGCGGCGATCCTCGCGGATGAGCACAAACTCGACGCCACGGTCGCCAACGCGACACTCGCGATCGGCGTCGTCCTGTCGCTCGTCACCGTGCCGCTGATCGACGCGCTGCTCTGAGGGGCACAGGCGCTAGTTGCGATAGTCGAGCGGCGGCTTGCGATCGCCGACCATGGGTCGGTAGACGAAATCCGCGCCGCGCGCTGCCACGAATTCCGCGCGCGCTTTCTTCACGAGCGCCGGATCGAGGTACAGGCGCGCCGCGGTGAGCGCGAGCACCTTCGACGCGTTCTCCATGCCCTTGATGCCAATGCTCATGCCGCCCGCAGCCGCCGCCTGCCAGCTGTGCGCGGACGTGCCGGGCACCCAGGTCGCCGTGTTCAGGCCCACGGTCGGCACGGTCCAGCTCACGTCTCCCACGTCGGTCGAACCATAGTGCTGCTCCGGCGCGTAGGGCTGCACCACGCGTTCGCTGCCGAGCGCACGCGACGGGTTCGTGAGCGTCGCGTGGATCTTCTGCGCGAAGGCCGTTTCCTCCGCGTCGTACTGCACGCCGCCTACCCGTTCGAGATCGGCCTGCATCACATGACCCAGCGTGTGGTTCGGGAGCAGCGGGTACGCACCATGGATCACTTCGACATCCCACGTCGTGCCGGTGCCGAGCGCCGCACCTTCCGCGATCTTCGTGAGCCGCTCCCACAGCGCCTGCACGACCTTCGGGTCCGGGTGGCGCACGTAATAGAACACTTCCGCGAAGTCGGGCACGACGTTCGGCGCCGAGCCGCCGCGCGTGATCACATAGTGCAGGCGCGCTTCCTGCGGCATGTGCTCGCGCATCATGTTCGCCATCATGTCCATCGCCTCGACGGCATCGAGTGCGGAGCGCCCCTTCTCCGGCGCGGCGGCTGCGTGGCTCGACACGCCGTGGAAGCGGAACTTGCCCGACTTGTTGCTGTTCGAGCCGTTCTGGCTCGCGTCGTTGCGATCGGCCGCATGCCAGTGCAGCGCCACGTCCACGTCGTCGAAGAGGCCCGCGCGCACCATGTACACCTTGCCGGCGCCCCCTTCCTCCGCCGGTGTGCCGTAGACCCGGATCGTGCCCGGCAGCTTGCGCGCGGCGAGCCATTCCCTGATCGCGATGGCCGCGCCCGCTGACCCCGCGCCGAAGAGATTGTGGCCACACGCGTGCGCCGCGTTCCTGCCTTCGATCGGACTACGCTCCGCAACCGCTGCCTGGGAGAGACCGGGCAGCGCGTCGAACTCCGCGAGAATCGCAATCACGGGCTTGCCGGCACCTGCAGTCGCGACGAAGCTCGTCGGCATGTCGGCGACCCCGGCCTTCACAGTGAAGCCTGCAGCGGCGAGTTCCTTCTGCAGCACGGCGGTACTCTGGCTTTCCTGATAGCCGACCTCGGCGAAGCGCCAGATTGCGAGGGCCGCGTCACTGCTTTGCTTCGCGTGGGCCTGCACGGCTTGCAGCAGGAAATCCCGGTCCCGCGCTGCGAGATCGGCGCCGCGTGCCGGCAATGTGGCAATAATCAGGAGACTCACGAGGGCGAAGCGCATTAGAGTCACGGTGTGCTCTCCACGGAGATTTGACCGCATGTTAACGCAACGCGCCTGCAAACCGGCCGCCTGGCTGCTCCTGCTGACTCCGGGAGCCGTCGCGCCCTCCCTCGCGGCGGACAGCGCCCTCGCACACGCCAACCGTCTGCTGTCGCAGACGATCCTGATCGACGGGCACAACGACCTGCCCATCACGATTCGTGGCGCGAAGGGCGCGCCCGGCGACGTCACCGCCTACGACCTGCGCGGCCACGCGCCGGGTCAGACCGATATCCCGCGCCTGCGCGCCGGCCACGTCGGTGCGCAGTTCTGGTCCGTCTACATCCCGAGTGAAGCAAAGGGCGGATTCGCTCGCATGCAGCTCGAACAGATCGACATCGCGCGGCAGATCATCAACCGCTACCCTGACACATTCCGCTTCGCAGGCAGCACCGCCGATATCCGCGCCGCCCATCGCGCCCACCGCATCGCCTCACTCCTCGGCATGGAAGGCGGCCAGGCCATCGAGAACTCGCTGGGCGCGCTGCGCGCCTTTTACGACCTCGGCGTGCGCTACATGACCCTCACTCACAATTCGCATACCGACTGGGCGGATTCCGCGATGCCGGACACACCGAAGTTCGGCGGCCTCTCACCCTTCGGCGAGAGGGTCGTGGGCGAGATGAACCGCCTCGGCATGTTCGTCGACCTTTCGCACACCGCCGCCGACACGATGCGCGATGCGCTCGATGTCTCGAAGGCCCCGGTGATCTTCTCGCACGCGGCGGCGCGCGGCCTCGTCGATATCCCGCGCAATGTCCCGGACGACGTGATCGCGCGCCTGCCTGCCAACGGCGGCGTGCTGATGGTCACATTCGTCGCCGGTTTCGTCTCGCAGGACGCCGCGAATGCACTGTTCCCGGCGATGAAAGAGTTCTACCAGAGCGCAGGCTCGGCGAAGACGGACGAGGAGCGGCGCGCCGCTTACGACAAATTCAAGAACATCGCGCTGCCGCCCGTCACGGTCAAGGACGTGGCCGATCACATCGAGCATGTGGTCAAGGTCGCCAGCATCGACAACGTGGGCATCGGCGGCGACTTCGACGGCAACGACCAGTGGCCTCAAGGCCTCTCCGACGTGTCGATGTACCCGAATCTCTTCGCCGAGCTCATCCGTCGCGGCTGGACCGACGGCGACCTGAAGAAGCTCGCGGGAGAGAACCTGCTGCGCGCGATGACTCAAGCCGAAAAGGTCGCGCGCGGGCTGCAGGCAGCGACCCCTCCGGACGTCACGCGCTTCGAGGCTACTTCGCCCGGCGGAAGGTGAGGTTGTAGCGCAAAGCACCGGCCGCCGGGTGCGCGCCCGGCGGCAGCTTCCTCACCCCGTGGTAACCAGCGCGTGCGCTGCCGCCCCAGACGACGACATCGCCATCCTCGACGGGTGTGACAATCGGCTTGCCCTGGCGCTTCGCCCCGTACCACAGAAAGAGCGCCGGCAGACCGATCGAAACCGACACGATCGGATGGCGTTTGTCGAGCTCGTCCCAGTCGCGGTGCGCGCCCATCTGCGCGCCGGGCACATAACGATTGACGAGACAGGCATCGGGCTCGAAGCCCGGAAATCCGCCGAGCGCCGCAGCCTCGGCCGCAAGCTGCGCAAATGGCGCCGGCATCGGCGGCCAGCGCTCACCGGTCAGAGGATCGTGCTCGACGTAACGATAGCCGCGCGCGTCGCTGTGCCAGCCCCAGGGACCGCAATTGGTCATCGCGACCGACATCGTGCCACCGCCCGGGGTCGTCAGGTGCCGGAATGACGCACGCGCCGCGATCGACTCGATCGCGCGGACGAGGGAGCCGGTCGGCGCGGCGAAGCCGCGCAGCAGCGTGGCGTCCTGCGCAATGGTCAATGTGGCGGCGGCCATGCGACACTCTGTGGCGTGGTCACGCCGTAGCCTACACCGCATGTCTTCGACGAACCGCATCATCCTTGCGCTCGCCATCGGCCTCGCGGCCGGCGCCACGATTGCAGCCACCGGACAAGTGGGGCTCGCGCGCGCCGTCCCGATCCTGCAACCCGTCGGCACGCTCTGGGTCAACGCGCTGCGCATGACGGTGATTCCGCTCGTATTTGCCGTGCTGGTGACGGGTGTCGCGACTGCGGCAAGTGCCGCCAGCGCAGGGCGTCTCGCGGCGCGCGCAATGGTACTGTTCGCAGTACTCCTGCTGGGTTCGGTGGCCACGACAGCGATCGCGGTACCCGCGATGATCGCTGCGTTTCCCATTCCGGAGAGCGGAGCCGTGGCTCTGCGGGCGGGGGCGCTTGCGCTCCACGGGACGCTACCGCCGGTTGCACCGCTCGGGGAGTGGCTCACAGGCCTCATTCCCGTAAATCCCGTCGAGGCTGCTGCCGAAGGTGCGGTGTTGCCGCTGATCGTGTTTGCGCTCTTCTTCGCGTTTGCTCTCGCACGCATCGCTCCCGAATCGCGCGACCGGCTCACGGCCTTCTTCCAGGCGATCGCCGACGCCATGATCGTGATCGTGAAATGGATCCTGTGGGCCGCGCCGCTCGGAGTATTCGCGCTGGCGCTCGGGGTCGGGTACCACGGCGGCCTCGAGGCAGCGGGCGCCCTCCTCTATTACGTCGTGCTGCTCTCGGTGATGTGTCTCCTTGCGACGGGCGCGATGTACCCGATCGCCGCGGCCGGCAAGACGCTCACGTACCGGCAGTTCGCGCAGGGCGCCGCACCCGCGCAGGTTGTCGCTGCGAGCACGCAGTCTTCCCTTGCGACCCTGCCTGCGATGATCGAAGTCGCGCAGCAGGGCTTCCGGCTGCCGACCGGCATCGTCGGCCTCGTACTGCCACTCGCCGTTTCGCTCTTTCGCGTGAGCACGGCAGTCGCGAACCTCGCTGCCGCTATTTTCGTCGCAGCACTCTACGGCATCGCCCTCTCGCCGGTGCAGCTTGCGACGGGCGCGCTCGTATCGTTTGCAACGAGCATCGGCAGCGTCGGTGTGTCGAGCCAGGTGAGCTACTTCTTCGGCGTGATGCCGATCTGCCTCGCGATGGGCCTGCCGGTCGAGGTGCTCGCGCTGCTGCTCGCGGTCGAGGTGCTGCCGGACATTTTCCGCACGATCTGCAACGTCACCGCCGACCTCGCAGTGACGGTATTGCTGGGCAGGGAGCGGCGTGCGGTCGCACGCTGAGCCCTCCACCGTGAGGCGGCGCTCGGCAGGCGCACTCGCGGCGCTGCTGCTCGCGGTCGGCGCCCTGCTCGCCTTCGCCGAGCTGGCGGGCGAAGTCATCGAGGGTGATACCCGTGCATTTGATGAAGCGGTACTGCTCTCCCTGCGCACGCCTGCCGACACTGCCGATCCGGTCGGACCCCAGTGGATGGAAGCGGCTTTCCGTGATCTCACGACTCTCGGCGGCACTTCGGTTCTCACTGTCGTCACGCTCGCGACACTGGGTTACCTGCTCCTCGCGGGCAAACGGGCCACGGCAGCGCTCGTCACATTCGCCGTGCTCGGCGGGACGCTCCTGTCGACGCTCCTCAAGACTGGCTTCGAGCGGCCACGCCCCGACCTCGTCGCCCATCTCGTCGAGGTGAGCTCGCAGAGCTTCCCGAGCGGGCACGCGATGCTGTCGACGGTCACCTGGCTGACGCTCGGCACCCTGCTTGCGACGGTACAGCCGACACTGCGCCTCAAGGCTTACGTGCTGGGTGTCGGCATCACGATTGCGCTGCTCGTTGGAGTCAGCCGCGTCTACCTCGGCGTGCACTGGCCGACCGACGTGATTGCGGGATGGTGCATCGGCGCCGCGTGGGCGCTCCTCTGCTGGCTGGCCGCCGGCCGGCTCAGGCGTGCCGCAGGGCAACGATAGGGTCGAGCCGCGCCGCACGCCGCGCAGGCCAGCTCACGAACGCGAGGTTGATCACGATCGCCACCGTGAAAGCGAGTGCCGCATTGCCGGTATCGAACACGAACGGCAGCCCGGTGCGTGCCGCGACGATCCGCGACAGGCTCCAACCCAGCGCGAGGCCGCACGCTGCCCCCGCGACCGCGAGAACCATCGCCTCGAAGGCGAACTGATAGAAAACATCCCGCGCGGTGGCTCCAAGCGCCCGGCGCGTGCCGATTTCGCGCGTGCGGTCGCGCACGGTGATCCACGCCATCGCGAGCACACCTACGCCTGCCACCAGCAGGGCCGAGAGCCCGATCCAGCGCACGAAGAATCCGAGCCGGCTCGATGCGGCGAGGCGGGTATTGCCGAGTTCCTGCTGATTCAGCACCGAGAAATCGTCCGGTCTGAAGGTGCCGGTGCGGTGACGGTCGCGCAGCAGCTGCGTGATCTCGCGCACGGTGCGAGGCAGCGCGGTGAACTCGCCGACCTCGAACACAAGCGCGTTGTAATGATCCACGTTCAGCAGGCGCCGCATCGCGGCACTCAGCGGCACATAGACCTGCGCATCCTCGTTCGTCGCATCGAGCCCCTGGCCGCGCTCGGCGAGCACGCCGATCACTTCGAAGGGCACGCGGTTGATGAAGAGGCGCTCACCGAGTGGTGACTCCGCGCCATAGAGATCCTTGGCGACGGTCGCGCCGAGCAGCACGACGCGCGCGGCACGGCGCAGCTGAGCGTCATCGAAAGGCTCGCCCTCGGCGACCGCCCAGTGTTTGATGCGAAAGAAGTCGGGCTCGCAGCCAACCACCGGCGATACCTTCGAGAGCCCCGCCGCCTTGAGCCGCAGGCCTGCCGAGACGAGCGCCGATGAGCGCGCAATCGAGGGTATCTCACGGCGCAGCGCCCGATAGTCCGCCTCGCGCAATGTCGTGGCGATCGAACCGCTGCGCGAACGCCCACCGCTGCCACGGTCCTGCAGCGCCGAGACCACGATCACGTTGGTGCCGAGCCGCGCCACCTGTTCGACCACCTGCTGACGCCCGCCCGCTGCATAGTTCACGGCCGCGATCGAGCCTGCGACCCCGAGCGCCGCGCAGGTCATCATGAGCAGCGAACGGGTCCGGTGGCGCCACAACTGGTGCCACGCTGCAAATGTGAGGTGCCGGTAGCGGCTCAGCTGCGCAGCGCCTCGATGGGATCGACGTTCGCGGCTTTCCATGCGGGATAGAGACCGAAGATGACGCCCACCGCGACAGACAGTGCCACCGCGCCGCCGATCATGCTCCACATGTAGGCGGGAGGCAGTTTCTGCAGCAGCGCGCCCACCGTGGCGCCACCGGCGCCGATCAGGATGCCGACCGCGCCTCCGAACGCAGAAATCAGGATTGCCTCGACGAGGAACTGCTGCATCACGTCCGCCCGTGTTGCACCCACGGCGCGGCGCACACCGATTTCCCGCCGCCGCTCCGACACGCCGATCAGCATGAGACTCATGATCACGGCTCCACCGATCAGCGTCGCAATCACCGCAACACCCGTGACGACCTTCGACAGTGTGCTGCCGACCCGGGTGATCTGCGCGAGCGTCGCGCGCGGGCTCCCGACCGTGAAATCGTCCTGCGCCGGCGGGATGATCCGGTGCCGCTCGCGCAGCAGTGCGCGCACGTCCTCCGCGACACGGTCGCTCGCATTGGCGTCCACGAGTTGCACGACCAGTGTCGTCAGGTAGTCCCGGTTGAACAGGCGCTTCGCTGCCGTCGACACCGGAATCACCAGCATGTTGTCGAGGCTCGCGCCGCCGGGCCCCGCGCCGCGCGACGCCATCACGCCCTTGACCTGGAAGGGTACATCGGCGATGCGGATCACCTTGCCGAGCGGGTTCTCTCCATGAAACAGATCGCGCGCGACGTCAGCTCCGATGACCGTTACGCGCGCAAGCGAGCCATCATCCTCCTCGCTCAGGTGCGCCCCGCTCGCGACCACCTCGCCACGGATGTCGGCCCAGTTCGGCGAGACGCCGAGCACGAGCGGTACGGTCGTCGCGTCGCGATAGCTCACGTCGAGATCAAAGGCCTGCTGCACGAGGGCAACGCGCTTGACCCCCGGCACGCCCGCGGCGATGGCCGGACCGTCCGGGAATTTGAGCGACGGCTCGACCGAGCCGAGCGACGGCATGCCGCGGGTGCTGCCGGCACCGGGCCGCACCGTGAGGGTGTCGAAGGTACCGAGCATGCGCTTGAACTGGCGCATCGTCTCCTGCCGGGTTGCCTCGCCCACCGACGCGAGTGCCGTCAGCGCGGCGACGCCGACGATCACGCCCAGCATCATGAAGAAGCTGCGCAGTTTGCTGCGCGCAAGGGAGCGCCAGGCGCTGCCGATCACGCGGGTCGCGTTCATGCCTGCCTCCGCTCGCGGCGCACGGTGTCGGATGCGATCACGCCGTCGCGAATCACGATCTCGCGGTCGGCAAAGGACGCCACGTGTTCATCGTGGGTCACGAGCACGATCGTGCGCCCGCCCTCGTGCAGGCTCGTGAGCAGCTGCATGACGCTCTCGCCCGCGGCGGAATCGAGATTGCCCGTCGGCTCGTCGGCGAGCAGCAGGGGCGGATCATTCATCAGGGCCCGCGCGATCGCGACGCGTTGTTGCTCGCCACCCGAGAGTTCGGTTGCGAAATGATCGGCGCGTGCGCCGAGCCCGACCCGTTCGAGCAGCTCTTGCGCCCGGGCGCGATCGGGCGACGCACCGGTATAGAGGGCCGGCAGCTCGACGTTCTCGACTGCAGTGGCACGCGGCAGGAGGTTGAAGCTCTGGAACACGAAGCCGACATGCTTCGAGCGCACGTGCGAACGCGCGTCGTCCGGCAACGCAGAGACATCCTCTCCCGCGAGTCGATAGCTGCCGCTGCCCGGTGTATCGAGACAACCGAGAATATTGAGCAGCGAGGATTTGCCGGAGCCCGATGCACCACGGATCACGACGAACTCGCCCGCGGCGATCACGAAGCTCACGTCGCGCAGGGCGGTGACCGGCGTGCCGTCGCCCCGCTGGTAGGTCCTCGATAGATGACTCGCTTCGATCATGTTCATTACGGCCGCTCCCCGTCGCCTACCCTCACGCGATCGTCTGCCGTGAGGCCACGGCGAACTTCGGTGAAACCGCCTTCGCGCGCACCCACTGTCACGTCGCGACGCTCCGGCTTGCCAGCCACCTCCACATGGACGTACCGCGTGCCATCGTCGCGCAGGATCGCTGCGTTCGGCACGACGAGCGCCTCACGCTGCGCAGTCTCGATGGTCACATTCGCTGTCATGTCCGGCTTCAGCCGCTCCGCCTGGCCATCGATGCCGATCATCACCTCGTAGTTGACCACGCCCGAGATGATCGTGCCCTTCGGCGCGATACGCTCGACACGACCGCGAAATTCGTCGGCTGGAAAGGCCTCGACAGAGAACCTGACCGGATTGCCGGCGGCCACGCCGCCTATGTCGGTTTCATCGACCATCGCGACGAGCTGGAGTGCGTCGTCGCCGATGATCGTGACGAAAGTCGGCGTCGCGAAGGACGCCGCGACCGTCTCGCCCTTCTGCGTCGTGACGGAAGCGACCGTGCCCGAGATCGGGGCGCGAATCACCGTGTAGCCGAGGTCCGTTTCGACCACGGCTGCGTCACGCCCCGCCTTCTCGAACCTGGCCTGCGCTTCGGCGAGCGCCAGCGTGCGATCCTCGACCTCACTCTGCGCGACGAGTTTCTGCGCCTCGAGCCGTTGAACGCGTGCGAGTTCGATGCGGGCGCGCGCCACATCCTGCCCGATCACCGCGACCTGCGCGCGCGCCTGTGCAAGGCGCGCATCGAGGCTGCGCGAATCGATGCGCGCGATCACGGCCCCACGATCGATGTGTGAACCGACGGTGACATTGAGTTCCTGCACGATACCCGAGACCTGGGAACCGACGCGCACTTCGGCGCCCACGCGCAACCGCACGACACCGGTCGCGAGCACCGACGAGGCGACCGTGCGCCGCTCGGGCGTCACGATGCGCACAGGCGCGACGGCTGCAGATGACGACGCACCCGGACGGGCCAGCCACCACCAGAGACCTGCCGCAAGCGCAAGAACGACTGCGGCGGCCGCGAGCGCGGCGCGACGTTTCACTCGGTCTTTCCGTACACCATGACGACTGCCTTGCCACCTCGGCGGATGCTCTCAACCGTCATGGTGCGGCCGTCTGCGCTCAGCGAGCGCGTTTCGGTACGCTCGTTCTTTGTGCCGGCGACGGCGCCCTCCGTGGTCCAGGTGACGACGAGTTTGCCGCCAGCCCATTTCGCGCTCGTCTCGGCGTCGCCCCCCATGGAGCCAGGGTTCTTCACGGGGGTGCCGGACAGGTCGTAGCGCACCTCGCGCGAGCTCTTCTGGCCCTGAAAGTCCGTCGCTTCTTTCAACGTGATCGCGGACCTCGACTGCGTGATCACGACGGTCTGCT
This sequence comes from Pseudomonadota bacterium, assembly GCA_963204795.1. Lineage (GTDB taxonomy): Bacteria > Pseudomonadota > Gammaproteobacteria > Steroidobacterales > Steroidobacteraceae > CADEFQ01. The sequence continues at coordinate 13,031 of CAUJHX010000118.1, forward strand.
GCAAGGCCGACATCATGCCGAGATTCTCCCCCCGCGCGGGGTCGAGTTTCCACGTGCCGCTGAAGTCGGGGGCCAGATCGGCGGCCGCCGCCGTCGTGGCGAGCATCAGCAGGAATGCGGAAACGAACAGGCCTCTCATGATCATTCTCCTGGTCTCCTGGTGCCGGGGTTTCGGTTATTCGATTACCCCACAGTGTCTCGCGAATAACCGAATAACCGAAACCCCGGCACCAGCTCCGACCACACGACGGCCTCGCGGGCGGCGCTCCCCCATCCATTTACGGGCTCGAGAACGCCCTGCGCAGACGCTCGAGCGCGGGGCGCGCGTGCGTATCGACCGCCTCGCGAAGCATGAGCGTCACAGCCGCCTGCTTGGCCGTCGTATCGGCAACGAAAGGCGCCGTGCTGCCAGCGGACGCCTTCGCATGACGGGTTGCAGCCTGCGCCATGCGCTCGCGGGCTGCATCTTTCACCGACACGGAGAAGTGCGGTGCAACGCCTTCCCACACGGCCGTGGGCAGATTCGGATACTCCACGAGCCGGCCGCGGCGCAGATCGAGGCGCGCAACAGCTTCACAGAAAGCAGCGTAAGCACGCGCCACGAGTTTCTCACGGGACGACGAGCGCGCCTCCGGGTCGACAATCGCCGCAAAGCGCCTCGAGACCTCATCAGACCCCAGGAGCCAGCCTGGCGGTCGCTGCAGCAGCGAAACGCAGACCTCGAGCGGCTCGCGCAAACACAGCACCCACGGCGTAGCCGGAAATGCCTCGAGGAGAATATCGCAGTAGAGCGTGTTCCAGCTCGTGCACTTGAGGACATACGGTCCGCGCGCATGCCGGGCGAACGCGTCACCCAGAGAACGCAGCGCACCGATGAGATCACTTCGCGGCCAGGGCTGTGGCGGTCGCAGGATCTCATTGACAGGCGGTGGTTCGGCGTACACGACGAGCCCACCCTGCTGCTTCAACAACTGCGACACGAGAGTCGAGCCGCAGCGCGCGACGTGGAAGACAAGGCCCGTGGGCGCGCTCGCGGCAGCGGCGCGGCCGAGGTCCTGCCGCGCGATCTGCACGAACTCTTCGGCCGCCGCGCTCCTCACGAGCGTCTCCTGCATGAACGGATCGTGCAGTTCACCGGCGTCGATCTCGCGCAGTGCAAAATACAGCCCGGTCGCATGCAGCGCCGCGCGCGCCGGCAGCCAGCCCCCCTGCCCGTTGTGCATACGCCATGCTAACGTCTGGCGCCATGAATTTCGCGCAATTCATCGCGCCTTTCGATCCCGCCACATTCCGTGCGCAGTACTTCGGCAGGCAGGCGCTGCACATTCGCAGCGAGTCCGGCGCACGGCGGGAGCTCTTGCCCTGGTCACGCTTCAATGAGGTGCTGGCGCTTACACCCTGCTGGAACGAGGACACACTCAAGGTCTACTTCAAGAGCCGCGCTGCGCTGCGCGAGAACTATTGCGACACGACGGATCTGCGCGCCGGCCAGCCCGCGCCGGTGAACCCCGCCAAGGTTGCCGCGCTCGTGGGTCTCGGCGCGAGTGTCGTTGCCAATCAGGTACACCGCATCTGCCCCCGCGTGGGCGCGGTGACGCGCGTCCTGGCTGAAGAGTTCGCGGCGCGCTCTTTTGCCAACGTCTATTGCTCGTTCCGGGGCGTGCAGGCTTTCCAGACACATTTCGACCTGCACGATGTCTTTGCGGTACAGATGGAAGGCGAGAAGAGATGGCGAATCTACGAGGCGCGCGCCGATGCACCCATCGCGCCAGTACCACCCGGCGATGAGGGCGAGCAGTTCCTGAACGCGACACGGGGTCGCGTGCTCTTCGAAGTCGTGCTGCGGCCCGGCGACGTGCTCTATCTGCCACGCGGCCAGTATCACGATGCCCTGACCGGCGCGCAGGCTTCGCTGCACGTCACCTTCGGCGTCGCGCCGCTGACGGGCCTGTCGCTGCTCAAGCTGCTGGAGAAGGCACTGTCGGCCGAGAGCGAGTTTCGCGCCTACCTGCCTGATGCGCGCGATCCGGCCGCGCTGCAGGCGCGGCTCGCGAGGCTCGGCGAGCGCGTGCGGCAGATGATGTCATCGCCGTCGTTCGCAATCGATGTTTTGATTGGCCAGCGCGATCTGGCAGGCGTCGCCGCAGCCTATCATCTGCCGGCGCAGCCGCCGCCGGCATGGTTCTCAGTTGCGAAGCGCGCGCGGCTGCTGCGACGGGACAGCGGATTTGCGATCGCTTACGAGGGCGGCGAAATCGCGGTTGGCGCCACCTGGCCGACGATCGAGTGGATGCTGTCGCAGCGCATGTTCGCGCTCGACGATGCCGTCGCGCGTCAGGCAGGCGTCGACCCGCAGGAGTTGCGCGCCGATATCGCACGGCTGTTGCAAGCGGGCGTGCTCGTGGCAACGGAGATGAGATGAGCTGGTGCCGGGTTTTCGGTAACCGAATAACCGAAAACCCGACACCATGCGTCTTCACTGCGCCGCCCCGGTGATCCATGCTTTGCGGATCAGACGACCGCACTGCGCCGATCGCGCGCCCTCCCCCAGGGTTGCGTCCTCGTCCGACCCGGCGGGCAGCAACTGCCTGCGCGCGACGATGCCGTACCAGGCCTTGCCTGCATCGATCCACGGATAGAAGCCAAACGCTCCCGCGCTGCTGAGCGCTCCGTCGCCGACGGCCGGATCGACTTCCACCCAATGGCCGAGCGAGTAGTTCCAGCTTTCGTTTGACGGCACGGGCGTATTGAGCGCCTGCGGACAGGTCGCCGGGTTCGTGCAGACGGCGTGCGTGCCGAGCAGGGACCCGAGCAGCAGCTCGCCCCCGAGGAGCTTGCGCAGGAAGCGCGCATAGTTGCCGGCCGTCGTGAAGATGCCGCCGGCGAGTTGCGGCTGTGCGTAACCGAGCACGACATCGGTACCGATCTTTGCGCGAATCTCGCTTGCGAGGCTCGCGTTGTCGAGCGGACCGAGCCCTACCAGGCTCGCGTGCTTCTGCATGTGCCCGCCACCTTACGAGAACAGCCCGTCAGCGACGGGGTGATAGTAGCCATTGTTCTGGTAGGCGGCGCACTCATCGACCGTCTGGGTCGGCAGGCATCGGCTGAAGCTCGTATAGCCGCTGCGAAAGTTCAGGAACCTGATGTCCTCGCCAGTGAGCGATCCCGCACGCAGCTGGGCGACATATGCGCCGTAAATCCACTTCGACGCGG
>CAUJHX010000119.1 GCA_963204795.1 Pseudomonadota bacterium
CGCTCGATCAGGCCACGCTTCTCCAGCACTCGCCCAACGCGCTCGGCAATCCGCTGTACCAGGGACTGCAGCTCCGTGCCCGTCGGCGCCGGAACGTGGCGGAATATGGGCACATGCTCGCCATCAACCAGATATACGCCGTCGACAAAGATCATGTGGAAGTGCACGTTCAGGTTCAGCGCGGAACCGAACCGCTGGATCAGGGTTACAGCGCCAGTGTGGCCTGTGGTGCGAGTGAGGCCGGCCTTGTGGATGAGGTGCCGCGAGATCGTGCGATACACCACGCCCAATACCAACGTCAGCGCTTCCGGATTGATCGCCAGCAGAAATCGCAGCGCCATCGGCAGCGACAACACCCATTGCCGCAATGGGCACTCGGGCAGCACTTCATTCGCCAGCAGTGCGGCAGTCTCAGCCATGCGCCGCGCACCACACGAGGGACAGAACCCGCGCTTCTTGCAGCTGAAGGCCACCAGCTTCTCGGCGTGGCACTGCTCGCAGCGCACGCGCAGGAAACCCTCTTCCAGCCGCCCGCACTTCAGGTAGGCGTCAAACTCCTCCTGGACGTAGTCTGGCAGCGGCCTGCCGGCTGCGGCGCGCACATCGCAGAAAGTCGGAAAGTGCTGCTCGACGAGCTGGTACAGCAGCGTCGCTTCGGGCCGGTGGCGGGCGTAGCCCGGTGGATCGATGAATGGCGGCGAGCACGGTCGCCGCTGGCTGACGGCGACGGACATGGCGAGCGTCCCGGCAACAGGCGGGGACGCAACAGACTATGGCACCTTGCAGATCGACGCCTCGGGCAAACCCGGCGCGTTCGATCAGAAACGCCCACATCTACGGGGAAACTCGACGCCGCGGGGCACGACCTTTACCGTCACGCCTACCGACACACGTCGCCGCTTGAAGCCGATAAATGCCGAGATACTACGAAAGCTCTACGGCCCCTCTGGCGCTGCTCGCCAGAGACATGATATCGGCGCCGCAACGAGACGCTCTCCGAACCCGGTGACTGCGTCTCCATCGTGGAGGACCACGCCCAGCCGGAATGTTCTACCTGACGCCGCCGCCAGCTTGCGCAGTCCGGCAAAGTCTGCGGGGCGAACAGTCGCGGCCGCCTTGATCTCGAGGCCGACGACTCCCCCTGACTCGTCTTCGATCACTATATCCACTTCGTTCTTGTCCTTGTCGCGATAGTGGTAGAGAGCGATCGGCCGCTCGGAGACTGTCGCCAACTTCATCACCTCCGTGAACACGAAGGTCTCGAGCAGAACGCCCAGAACCGTGCGATCGCTGGCCACGCGCTCCGGCGTGACGCCGAGCAACGCTGCCAGCAGACCTGAATCGAGGAAGTGCATCTTGGGCGTCTTGAGCAGGCGGCTGAGCCGGTTGCTGTGCCAAGGCTCGAGTCGTCGAACCAGGAACAGCTGTTCAAGTACGCCCAGATACTTGCGGGCTGTCTTCTCGTCGAGGCCAATCTGGCCGCCGAGTTGCGTGAAATTGGTCAACTGACCGGAGTGTTGCGCGAGGACACGCAGCAATCGCGGCAGCACATCGAGTCTTTCGATCGACGCGATATCGCGTACATCCCGACGCACGATCGCAGCAATGTAATCGCGCGCCCAGTTGCGACGTCGCGCAGGATCGGCGCGCCGCAACATCTCCGGATAGCCCCCACGCAGGACCCGTTGCACCAGCTTCGCGCCTGCATCTGCCCCAGCCCCTTCCGGCGTCTTCCCCGCGAACGCCTGATCGATGAAGCGGCTTAGGGTTCGTTGCATTTCGGCTTGCGACAGCGGCAACAGGGTCACGACTTCCATGCGCCCGGCAAGGCTGTCGGACACGGTCGGTAACGCGAGGAGGTCGGCGGAGCCGGTGAGCAGGAACCGGCCGGGGCGCCGATCCTGGTCGACAGGCAGCTTGATCGCGCGAAGCAGTTCCGGTGCTCGCTGCACTTCATCCACGATGACGCGGTCGAGAGGACGCAGGAATCCCGCCGGGTCATCGCGCGCGGCGGCCAGGGCCGTCTCATCGTCCAGGCTGATGTACCGCCTCCCATCCGCGGCGAAGCCGCGCACCAGCGTGGTCTTGCCGCATTGGCGCGGGCCGTTGACCATCACCACGGGAGTATCCGCAAGCGCGATTGCCACCTGCCTGGTGGCATGGCGCGGAATGAGGGCATCGTCGGCTGGTGGCATGGCGTCAGTCGCAGATTCGGGCGTCGTCCAATCCGGATTGTATGTCCGTCCAATCCGGATTACAAAGCCGTCCATTCCGGAAGCAGCAGGATTCGACTAGGACTGGTAGCAATAATTACTGAACAGCAAATATTCGAACCAACAGGAGCCACCGTCCCCGAGCGCCTCCGGCCCGAACCGGGCGACACGCGATGAGACGCCGAGGCACCCCCGCCAGCCGGGAGGATCAGTGTCCGACCCTTGTCGGGGGATACGCCCTCGGCCCGGGTGACCGCGCCGGACTTCCGGGTTTGCCGAACCGCAATTTCAGTCACCGTGAGTGACTGAACTCGTCAGTCGGCAAACCTGCCTGGCGAGCCGCATCGGCGATCGCCACCAAACACTACGAATCTAGAGGTCCCGGCACGGTTGACGGTAAAAGGGAGGGCCTTGGAGCAAACGGATTTCTTTACCGTCAGATTTACCGTCAAAAGAATGTGCTGGGATCAAGTCCTTAGGGCGGCTTCCGCCAAGGACTTGCTTATCGATCAAGCCCTTGGCGAGCAACGTCTTCTCGGAGACGATTTCGATGCCCACATTCGCCGTGACGCTCTAACCAACTGATTCTGCAGAAAAATAGAGACCGCGCACGAGCCCCCTCACTCCCACTCAATCGTCGCCGGCGGCTTCCCGGAAATGTCATAGACGACGCGCGAAATCCCCCGCACCTCGTTCACGATCCGCCGCGACACGAGGTCGAGGAAGTCGTACGGCAGATGCGCCCAGTGCGCCGTCATGAAATCCACCGTCTCTACCGCGCGCAGCGCGATGACGTAGTCATAGCGGCGGCCATCGCCCATTACGCCGACCGAGCGCACCGGCAGGAACACCGCAAATGCCTGGCTCGTCTTCTCGTACCAGCCGTGGCGACGCAGCTCTTCGATGAAGATCGCGTCGGCGCATTGCAGGAGCGCGGCGTACTCGGCCTTCACTTCGCCGAGGATGCGCACGCCGAGGCCCGGGCCGGGAAACGGATGGCGGTAGACCATATCTCGCGGTAGGCCGAGCGCGACGCCCATCTCGCGCACCTCGTCCTTGAAGAGCTCGCGCAGTGGCTCGACGAGCTGCATGCGCATGTTCTCGGGCAGGCCGCCGACGTTGTGGTGCGACTTGATGACGTGCGCCTTGCCCGTGCGCGCGCCGGCCGACTCGATCACGTCCGGATAGATCGTGCCTTGTGCGAGGAAGGCAATGCCCTCAAGTTTGTGCGCCTCCTCGTCGAAGATCTCGACGAACAGGCGCCCGATGATCTTGCGCTTCTGCTCGGGGTCGGTGACACCCTCGAGCGCGGCGAAGTAGCGCGGCGCGGCATTCACACGGATCACGCGCACGCCGAGGTTCTGCGCGAAGGTGTGCATCACCTGGTCACCCTCGTCGAGCCGCAGCAGGCCGTGATCGACGAACACGCAGACGAGCTGTTCGCCGATCGCCCGATGCAGGAGCGCCGCAACCACCGAGGAATCGACGCCGCCCGAAAGTCCCAGCAGCACGCGGCCCTTCCCCACTTGCGCCCGCACGCGCGCGATCGCATCGTCGATGATGGTGCCGACGGTCCAGAGCGCTTGCGCGCCGCAGATTTCGCGCACGAAGCGTTCGAGCAGACGCATGCCCTGGCGCGTGTGCGTAACCTCGGGATGGAACTGCACACCGTAATAGCGGCGCGATTCGTCGGCCATCGCGGCGATCGGTGCGTTCGCGCTCGTGCCCACGGCGCGAAATCCCTGCGGGACCGCCTCGACGCGATCGCCGTGGCTCATCCACACGTCGAGCACGGCGCGTCGTTCCTCATCCGAGCGATCGGCGATGCCGTCGAGCAGGCCACAGGGCGCGTTGGCCGTCACTTCGGCGTAGCCGAACTCGCGGTGCTCGCTCGTCGCGACACGTCCGCCGAGCTGCTTCGCCATCGTCTGCATGCCGTAGCAGATGCCGAGCACCGGGACGCCGAGTTCGAAGACGGCGCGCGGCGCCGCTGGTGCCTGCGCTTCGGTGGTGGATTCGGGGCCGCCTGAAAGAATGATCCCTCTTGGCCGAAAGCGGCGCACTTCGTCGTCCGTGATGTCCCACGGATGGATTTCGCTGTAGACGCCCAGTTCGCGGACCCGTCGGGCAATGAGCTGCGTGTACTGCGCGCCGAAGTCGAGGATCAGAATGCGATCCTCATGCAGATCCTTGTCCGGTGCCGGGCGCTTATCTGACGCGGTAATTGGGCGCTTCCTTCGTGATCGTGACGTCGTGCACGTGGCTTTCGCGCACGCCGGCACTCGTCATGCGCACGAATGTCGGGCGGGTGCGCATTTCCTGGATGTTGCCGCTGCCGGTGTAGCCCATCGCGGCACGCAGTCCGCCCGCGAGCTGGTGCAGGATCGCGACGAGGCTGCCCTTGTACGGTACGCGCCCCTCGATGCCTTCCGGCACGAGCTTCTCGAGCTCGGCGGTGGTGTCCTGAAAATAGCGATCACTCGAACCGTGGCGCTCGGCCATCGCGCCGAGGGAGCCCATGCCGCGATACGACTTGTACGAGCCGCCTTGGTAGAGCTCGACCTCGCCTGGCGATTCCTCGGTGCCGGCGAAGAGACCGCCGATCATCACCGCATGCGCGCCTGCGACGATCGCCTTCGCGACATCACCGCTGTAGCGGATGCCGCCATCCGCGATCAGCGGCACGCCCTGCTTTGCGAGCCCCTCCGCGACGTTCGAAACGGCTGAAATCTGCGGCACGCCGACGCCCGCGACGACGCGCGTCGTGCAGATCGAGCCGGGCCCGATGCCGACCTTGACCGCATCGGCGCCGGCCTTGACGAGATCGGCCGCGGCTTCGGGCGTCGCAATGTTGCCCGCGATCACCTGCAGATCCGGCCACTTGCCCTTCAGCTTCTTCACCATCTCGAGCACACCGCGCGAATGGCCGTGCGCGGTATCGACGACCACGACATCGACATGTGCTTCATGAAGCGCTGCAACGCGATCGAGCGTATCGGGCGATGTGCCCACCGCCGCACCGACGCGCAGGCGCCCGCCCTCGTCCTTGCAGGCACGCGGAAACTCGCGGGCCTTCTGGAAGTCCTTCACCGTGATCATGCCACGCAGCTCGAAGTCCTTGCCGACGACGAGCACTTTCTCGATACGATGCTTGTGCAGCAGCAGCAGCACGTCTTCCTTCGAGGCATTCTCGCGCACCGTGATGAGGCGCTCCTGCGGCGTCATGACGCTCGACACGGGCGCATCGAGCTTCTCCTCGAAGCGCAGGTCGCGGTGCGTGACGATGCCCACGACCTTCTTT
>CAUJHX010000120.1 GCA_963204795.1 Pseudomonadota bacterium
GGCATGCATTTCGAGCCCAGTCCCGGCGATGCCGCGTTTCGCGCCGAAGTGCGCGAATTCATCCAGCACCATCTGCCGGGCGAGATGGCTCGTCGAAGCTACATCTGCTCGCAACCGCCGGACATCGCCGACTTTCGCCGCTGGCAGCGCGTCCTGCACGAACGGGGTTGGGGGGCACCGCACTGGCCCGTCGAGCACGGTGGCACGGGCTGGACGCCGATGCAGCGGCACATCTTCATGGAGGAGATCTACCGTGCCGATGCCATCGACTACGGCTGGCAGGGCACGCACATGATCGGGCCGGTGCTGATCGCCTTCGGCTCGGAGGCGCAGCGGCAGCGCTTCCTGCCGCCGATGCTGCGCGGCGAGGAGATCTGGTGCCAGGGGTTCTCGGAGCCCAATGCCGGCTCGGATCTTGCGAGCCTGCGTACGCGCGCCGAGCTTGACGGCGATGAGTGGGTGATCCACGGCCAGAAGATCTGGACCAGCGATGCCAGCGAGGCGGACTGGGGGTTTTTTCTGGTTCGCACCGATCCGGCCGCCAAGCCCCAGCGCGGCATCTCGCTGCTGCTCGTGCCCATGAATGCCGCGGGTCTGCGCATCCGTCCGATCGAAGTGCTCAACGGCGGGCGCGATCTCAATGAAGTGTTTCTCGACGGCGTGCGCGTGCCGCGCGACCACCTGGTCGGCGAGGCGGGGCAGGGTTGGACCTACGCAAAGTATCTGCTCGAGAAGGAGCGTACCTCGAGTGCCTACCTCTATCGCAACAGGCGCGAACTGGAGAAGGCGAGGGAAATCGCCCGCAACGAGCGCGCCGGTGGCGTGCGGCTCATCGACACACCGCAATTCGCCCGCAGGCTTGCGTGTGTCGAAGCCGATCTGCTCGCCCTCGAGTGGTCGGTACTGCGCATCCTGGCCGGAGAGAAGGGGCAGCACGATCCGGACGCCGTAGTATCGGCGCTCAAGATCCGTGGCTCGGAGATGCAACAGCGCGTCGCACAGCTGCAGATCGACGCGCTCGGCCCGCGTGCCCTGCGCGTCTTTCGCCAGGGTGACTGCAGCGCCGAGGTGATCGAGGGCACACCGCTCTGGCCAGCCTACGTGCCGGGGCGCCTGGGTCAGTTCCTGTACGCGCGGGCCGCGACGCTCTACGGCGGCACGCGCGAGGTGCAGAAGAACATCATCGCCCGGCGTGCGTTCGGACTGTGACCATCGGGATGGATTTCAATCTCACGGAAGAACAGCAGATGTTGCGCGATGGCGCGCGGCGGTTCTTTCGCGAGCACTACGCCTTCGGGCAGCGTCGCGCACTGCTCGCGAGCGACGCCGGGCTCGACCCGGCGTGTTGGGCCCGCTACGCCGAACTCGGCTGGCTCGCGCTCGGCCAGCCGGAGGCGCTCGGCGGCTGGGCCTGCCCGTTTGTCGAGACAGCGATCCTGCTGGAGGAATTCGGTCGCGCGCTTGCACTCGAACCTTTTGTTTCCAACGTGGTGCTGTGCGGACGTGTACTCGGGTGCTGCGGCAGTACTGCGCCGGGCAGCGCGGTGCTGCAGGAGATGATGGTGGGGCGCACGCGCCTCGCGCTCGCCCACGAGGAGCCTGGCGGCCGCTACGATGCCGACTGCCCGGCTGTCCTCGCTACGCGCAGCGGCGAGGACTTTCTGCTGCGGGGCACGAAGTGTTGCGTGCTTGACGCGCCGGCAGCCGATCGCCTGATCTTATCGGCGCGTTCTGCGGCGGGGGACGTTTTCGCCTTGTTCCTGGTCGATGCCGCGGCTCCCGGCCTGCGGATGAACAGCTATCCCCTGGTCGACGGCACGAGGGCGGCGGACATCGCGCTCGACGACGTTCGAGTGCCGGCTTCCTGTCTGCTCGCAAGCGGAGCCGCGGCCCGCGATCTGCTGCAAGAGGCCCTCGATCGCGCCACGCTCGCGCGGGTCTCCATGGCGCTCGGTGCCATGGAAAGTGTGCTGCAGATGACGGCGGACTATCTCAAGTCCCGCGTGCAGTTCGGCCAGCCGCTCGGGCGTTTCCAGGCCCTGCAGCATCGCCTCGCGGAAATGTTCGTGGAGGTGCAGGAAACCCGTTCGATCCTTTGCTGCGGCCTCGCGCACCTGGACGCCGAGGGCGCGCAGCGCAACGCCATGGTTTCTGCCGCCAAGGTCGTCGCGGTCAATGCCGCGAGAATCGTTGGAGGGCAGGCGATCCAGCTGCACGGAAGCATCGCGATGACGAACGAGTGCGCAGCGAGTCACTACTACAGACACCTGCTCGCGTTCGAGAAGATCCATGGCGATGCAGACTGGCATCTCGACCGGTTCGCACGCTTGCGGGAGACTCATGCAGCTGTCACACACCCCTGAAGAAGAGCAGTTTCGCGCGGAGGTGCGTGCCTGGCTGCGCGCGAATGTGCCGCGCGGCAAGCGGCCGCGCACGGGCCTGGCGCTGCGCGAGTACGACCTCGAGTGGCAGCGCCGGCAGTACGAGGGCGGCTGGGCCGGCATCTCCTGGCCCCGGGAATACGGTGGGCGGGGACTTTCGCTCATGCAGCAGGTGATCTGGTACGAGGAGTGCGCAGCAGCTCATGCGCCCGTGGGCGGCTCGACCTTCGTGGCCCTGTCGCATGCGGGACCGACCCTGATCGTATGCGGCACAGAGGAGCAGAAGCGCTTCCATCTGCCGAAGATCCTGAAGGGGGAGGCAGTCTGGTGCCAGGGCTTCTCCGAGCCGAATGCCGGTTCGGACCTCGCAGGCCTGAAGACCCGGGCGCATGTCGAGGGCGAGCATCTGGTCGTCAACGGCTCGAAGATCTGGACGTCGTATGCCGCACTCGCCGACTGGCAGGAGCTGCTGGTGCGCACCGACCCGGGCGCGCAGCGCCACAAGGGCCTCACCTGGGTCATCTGCGACATGCACGCCCCGGGCATCACCATCAGGAAGATTCCGACGATGTCGGGTACCGGCAACCTGTGTCAGGTGTTCTACGACGATGTGCGCCTGCCGCTCGCCAACGTTGTGGGAGAAGTGAATGGCGGCTGGGATGTATCCATGACCACGCTCGGATTCGAGCGCGGCACGGCGTTCATCGCGCACCAGATCCATCTCGCATCCACCCTGGAGAAGCTTCATGTGATGGCCCGCGATCTGCGCGGGCCGGACGGTCGCCGCCCTGCCATCGAGGATGGCGCGGTGGCCGATCAACTGCTGAATCTGCGGGCGGAGGTCGCAGCGCTGCGCGCGATGACCTATCTCAGTGTCTCGCGCGGCGCGCGCCAGGCGGTGCCCGGTCCCGAAGGCAACATCATTGCACTCTGTTACGCCGAACTCTCGCAGCGCATTTACGCCTTTGCTGTGGAGTTGCTCGGAAACGAAGCCTTGGAGATGCACGACGAGAACCCGGACTGGCTCACGGACTATCTGGATGCCTTCAAGAACACCATTGCCGGCGGCACGTCCGAGATCCGGCGCAACGTGATCGGCGAGCGCCTCCTCGGGCTGCCGCGCGGCGGACGCTGAGAGCACGGTGCCATCATGATCGATCTCCTGGCCTCCGAAGCAGAGCAGCAGATCATCGACAGCGTCGCGGGTTTTCTCGCGGAGAAGTTTCCTGTGACACGGTTGCGGCCAGGTTCCGACGGTGAGCGCCGGATGGAGGCAGGCCTCTCCGCTGAGCACTGGCGCGACATAGCCAGCCTCGGCTGGTTCGGTCTCGGCATACCGGAGGAACAGGGCGGCGCTGGTGATACGGTCATCGCGGAAATGCTCGTGGCCCGCGAAATCGGTCGCTGTGCCGTCTCGCCTTCGATCGCTGCAACCATTGCGGCAGGGCATCTGGCCGCGCTCGCCGGCAGCGAACTCCTCGCGGGCCTCATGGCCGGCGAACATCGTGTTGCCGGCGCGATCCGCCTGCACGCCGCGAGCGACGAATTCCACTTGATCGACGCACGCGGCGCCGACTACATCCTGGTGGTGGACGGCATGCAGGCGCGGCTGTACGACGCCGCCGCATTTGCCGATGTCAGGCGCGTGATCTCCCTCGACGACGCCGTGATTCTCGAGCGCGCGCATCTCGCGGCGGGCGCGCGGCCGACGGTGCAGGATGCCGGCAGCAACATCGGACGCCGGGTCTCGCTGTACAACTCCGCGCAACTGCTCGGCGTGGCCGAGGCCGCACTGAAGCTGGCGGTCGAGTACGCCGGCGTGCGCGAGCAGTTCGGCCAGGCCATCGGTTCTTTCCAGTCGATCAAGCATCGCTGTGCCGACATGGCGGTGGCAGCAGAGGCGGCCTTCGCCCAGGTCTTCTTCGCTGGCGTATCGCAGGCAAGCGGCCAGCCCGATGCTGCCTACCAGATTGCGGCGGCCAAGGTGACCAGCGCCGGGGCGGCGCTCGCCAATGCCCGCTCCGGCATCCAGATTCACGGCGGCACCGGCTTCACGGCCGAGTGTGACGCCCACGTCTTCCTGAAGCGTGCGCATCTCCTCGGTCAGCTGGGCGGGGAGCGACACTGGATTCGCGAGACCCTTCTGACGCAGGCGTTGGACGACAGGGTCTCACTGAGCTGAGGGGGGATCTCCCTTTCGCGCAGGCTGTGCCATGGGTTCAGTCATCATCGGCCGGACGAGGCTGCGAGTCTCGGCGATCATGGCAACGCTCAGGCCGGCGTCCCTGCCGCAGTCGATCGCGAGCTTGAGATCCTTCTCGCCGATCCCGGCCTGGCTGGCGAGGAATTGATCACGCGCCGCACTCGCGCCGGGCGGGGTCTTGTGCTTGCCGTCGAACAGCGCTGCAACCGTTGGCGTCAGATTGCCGTTTGCCGCCAGCACACCGCGGAGCCTTTCGTAGGGCACACCATAATGTGCGGCGAGGGCTGTGGCCTGCGCGCCTGCGACCAGATGTGTCCAGGTGACGAGATTGTTGGCGATCTTGGCGGCCATGCCGGCGCCCAACGGACCCATGTGATCCACATCGGTCGAAAATGTCCCGACGACCGCTCGCGCGCGGTCCACGTCATCTGGCTCGCCTCCCATCATGGTGAAGACGAAGGCCGCATCGTCCGTGGGGCGCGTGCGCGAGACCGGCGCATCGACCAGGTTGATTCCGCGCGCCTTCAACGGCACCTGCAACCGGTGCAGGGTCTCGATCTCGATCGTGCTGTGAATCAGCACCAGCGCGCCGGGCGCAAGCGACTCGACGAGTCCCGCCGCGCCGAGAACAACTTCTTCGACCTGCCGATCGTCCCTGACACACACGCACGCGATCTGCGCCCCCTGGGCGGCGTCGGCCGGCGAACGGGCCACACGCGCGATGCCGCGAAATGCATCTCCCGCAGCCGGGGCGGCGTCACAGACAGCGAGTTCGTACCCACCTCGGGCGATCAGACGTGCCTGCGGGGCACCCATGCTCCCAAGTCCGACAAATGCGACTTTCATCGTGTGCGCTCCAGAACCCCCGCATTACGGATTGGCGCTGCCTGATGCCGCGATCGCCTCCTCGGTAGCGCGCAGCAGTCCGCTTGCGCGCGGATAGCCCGCATACTGCGCCAGATGAACCAGCGCCTCACGCGCCTGCTCGGCCGTGAGTTCGCCGTTGGCCAGTGCTGCTTGCACCTGTATGCCCCAGATGGCCGGTTCGCCGAGCGCCGCGATCACGCCCATGGTGAGGAGACGCCGGTCCCGGATCGAGAGCTGCTCACGCGTCCACACCTCGGCAAAGAGCTGTTCGAGCATGAGATCCGCGAACGCACTCTTGCCCTCGGGTGGCACGGGCACGACGCCCGCGTACACCTTCTGCATCATCGCCGCGCCCCTCGCGTGTCGTTCCCTGCGACTCATGACTTGCGCCTCGCTGATGCCGCTCTCCCGTGAAGCTTTGATCGTTCCTGGCGCCGGATCATCGTCTGGTCGGACGATACCGCAGCAAATCAGGTCTTCTACCTTCTCCTTGCCGGCAAGTGAGGTCTGGATTGCGAGTGAAAGAAGAATCGTGAACTTCGATTTTTCCGACGAACAGCGGCAGATGCAGTCTGAAGTCCGGCGCGTGCTGTCCGGATCGAGCACCAGCGCCGAAGTGCGGCGGGTACTCGAAGGTCAGAGTGATTACAGCCGCACGGTCTGGGAGCGGTTGTTGGACATGGGGGCCGCCACGGCTGCCATCCCGGAAGCCTATGGTGGTGCCGGCCTGGGCCTGCTGGCGCTGTGCCTGGTAGCCGAGGAGGCCGGTCGGCATCTGGCAGCCGTGCCGTTCTCATCGAGTTTCTATCTCGCGGCGGAGGCCATACGAATGGCCGGCTCGGAAGCGCAGCGGCAGGTCTGGTTGCCGCGGCTGGCGCGAGGTGAGGTCATCGGCACGGCAGCGCTGGAGGCGAAGGAGAGTCTGGCCGAACGACAGGGGCTGATCTTCGATGGCGAACGGCTGAGCGGCGTCCTTGCGGTTCTGCCCGACGGGCATGTGGCTGACGTCGCGGTCGTGCGCTGCGAAGAAGCTCTCGTGCTCGTTGATCTGCGCGGCGCAGGAGTCGGCCGCAAGCGCCTGGCCGGCCTCGATCCGACGCGCCCTCTTGCCTCGATCCGCTTCGACGGCGCGGTCGCCGAGCGCTTGCCCAACGGCGGCGGCAAGACGATCGGTCGCGTGCTCGACGGTGCGGCCGTGCTGTTTGCCTTCGAGCAATTGGGCGGCGCCGAGCGCGTGCTGGAGATCAGCCGCGACTATTCCCTGCAGCGCAAGGCGTTCGGCCGTCCGATCGGCGGCTTCCAGGCGCTCAAGCATCGCATGGCCGACATGTACGCGCGCAATGAGCTGGCGCGCGCCCACGCCTATTACGGTGCCTGGGCATTGTCGAGCGAGGCACTCGAGCTGCCGCTGGCAGCGGCCGCAGCGCGTGTGGTGGCCACGACCGCCTTCAACTTCGCCGCCGAGGAAAACATCGAGATCCACGGCGGCATCGGCTTCACCTGGGAGATGGACTGCCATCTGTACCTGCGCCGGGCACGCTACCTCGCCCAGGTGCTGGGAAGCGAACATCTCTGGCGCGACCGCCTGACCGCTGCCCTCATCGAGGAGCCTGCCTGATGGACTTCAAGGACACCGCGGCAGAGGCCGCGTTTCGCAATGAAGTGCGCGCCTGGCTGGACGCGAATGCACAACGCCGCCAGCACGCCGAAGAGAAGTTCGGGGCTGGGCTCAGCCCTCAGGAATACCTCGCTGCCGCCAAGGCCTGGCAGGCCAGGAAGGTCGACGCCGGCTACGCTGCCATCGCCTGGCCGAAGGCGGTGGGCGGGTGCGGCGGCACGCCAATCCAGCAGGTCATCTACCAGCAGGAGGAAGCCGATTGCCTCGTACCGCAGGGTGTGTTCACGGTGGGCATGGGCATGGCGCTGCCGACCGTGATGATGTGGGGTACGCCGGCGCAACAGGCGCGTTACCTGCCGTCCGGGCTGGCAGGTGACGAGATCTGGTGCCAGTTGTTCTCCGAGCCGGTCGCCGGCTCTGACACCGGCGGCATCCGCACGCGTGCACAGAGACGTGGCGACGGGTGGGTCATCGACGGGCAGAAGGTGTGGAGCTCCAACGCGCATTGCAGCGACTGGGGCATCCTGCTCGCGCGCAGCGACTGGGACAAGCCGCGCACCAAGGGTCTGACCATGTTCCTGCTCGACATGAAGTCTCCAGGTGTGGAGGTGCGGCCGATCCACCAGATGTCGGGCGAGTGCGAATTCAACGAAGTCTTTCTCACGGACGTACGCATTCCTGACAGCCTGCGCCTCGGTGGCGAGGGCGAGGGCTGGAACGTCATGCTGAGCACGCTGATGCATGAGCGGCTCTCCGTCGGTGGCGCCTTTCCGGTTGACCTCCATCGCCGACTCATCGCGCTGGCGCGCCAATGCCGCTGGGACGGCAAACCGGCTGTCGAGGACGCCCGCGTACGGGCGCGCATCGCCGATGCCTATCTCTCGCAGCGGGGTGTCGATCTGATCGTCATGCGCGGCCTGACGGCGTTGTCGCGTGGCGGCATGCCGGGGCCGGAGATGGCCGTTACCAAGCTCGTGGCGGGCAAGGGTATCCAGGACATCTGTAGCTTCGCGCAGGAGATGGCGGGCGCTGAAGGGCTGCTGCCGGCGGAG
>CAUJHX010000121.1 GCA_963204795.1 Pseudomonadota bacterium
GCGGCGTCGGATCGGCATCAGACAGAACTGCCGCTGGGTGCGCGGGCCCCGCCGGTGCAGGCCAGACTGATTTGATATCGAAGCTGAGGGGTGTTCGGGCCGACCGGTGAGACGGTCGGGCAGGGGCGGTGCGTGCCGGGATTACGACAGAGCCCGGCGGGGCGGGGAATCGGAGGACGCGGGCCTGCCCAGCGGCCTGCCCATCCGGGCAACTGGCCGGATTCAGGCAGGCTGAGGCAGATTGGGTCGCTACACCCGGGGGGTTCCACGAATCAGGACGGCGCTGCGGGGTGCTTTGAACTTCCTATCCGCGTGGGCGGTGTCGTGCTGGAAGTCACGCAGAGCCGCCAGCCTTGCTGGAAGCTCAACGACCGCTTCGGCCAGGCCGACATGGCGCGGCGCGTCCAGCGAACGGGACGCACCGGCTGGTACTACCGCGTGATCGAGCCCGGGGCGATGCGGGCGGGCGATGAAGTGATCCTCGTGGCGCGGCCGCATGCGGACTGGTCGTTGGCGCGCCTCATCGGGACGCTCTATCACCGCACGCTCGACGCGGGGGTGCTGCGCGAGATGCTCACGCTGCCGTTGACGCCGTCGTGGCTGAAGCTCGTGAACGGACGGCTGGCGCGGCGGACGGTGGAGGATTGGACGGCGAGGATCGACGGTCCGGCTAAACAGGACTAATATGGTCCTGTATACCGATCATGCTTTCGGAGCCCAACATGCAGGACATGCCCCAGACTTCCGCCCACCTGTTCGACGCGCGCGGCGTGGCGCGCCGCTTCCGTCACCCGGCCATCTTCGGGGCGCTGGGCGCTTTGCAGCCCGGTGAGGCGATGCGCTTCGTGAACGACCACGACCCGCTGCCGCTGCTCGACCAGTTGCGGGAACGCTTCGGCGAGCGGATCGCCATCGAGTATCGCCAGCGCGAGGCGGGTGCCATCGTCATCGATTTCACGGTCGTCGCGTAGGCGGGCCGGCGCACGGGGAGGGGCCGTCCGTCACTGCGGCGGGAACGGGGCGATGGCGTACCCGGGAGGCTCGGCGCCGAGCAGGTTGCGCACGAAGAAGTCCCACTGGCGCCTCAGGAAGTAGGGCGATTCATCGAGGAAGTGCCCGGCGCCCGGCACGATCAGCAAGTCGAAATCCTTGTTGGCGTCGATGAGGGCATCGACGAGTTGTAGCGTAGCCATCGGGTTGACGTTTTCATCGAGCTCGCCGTGGGCAAGCATCAACTTGCCCTGCAACTTGCCCGCCCAGGTGAGGTTCGATTCCCGGTCGTACTGCGGGCCGAGCGGGAAGCCCATCCAGATCTCATTCCACCAGGCCTTGTCGGAGCGGTGGTCGTGGTTGCCCGATGCCGCGACCCCGACCTTGTAGAAATCCGGCTTGTGAAACAGTGCGCGCGCCGCATCGAAGCCGCCGGCCGAGAATCCATAGACGCCGACCCGCGACAGGTCCATGTAGGGGTAACGCCTTGCGAGCGCGCGAATCGCGGCCTCGTGGTCGTCGAGCCCGACGCTGCCGAGGTGCTCGTAGGCAGGCTCGATGAATGCGCGCGACCGCCCCGCCGTACCGCGTCCGTCGACGAGAACGACGACAAAGCCGAGTTGCGCAAGCGCATTGGCCGTGCGGCCCGTGAGCGCACGTTCAAAGGACTTGGGCGCCATCGTGTAATGCGGCCCGGTATAGATGTTGTCGATCACCGGGTACCTGCGCGCCGGATCGAGCCTGGCCGGGCGATAGATGACGCCGTAGATCGGCGTCTCGCCGTCCGCCGCGAGCACCTCGAAGGGTTCTGGCAGGCTGAAGCCGATGCGCTCGAGCCCGTCGATGTTCGCCGTGGCGAGCTCGCGCAGCACCCGTCCGCTACGCGCGTCGCGCAGCACCGTGCGCGTCGGCAGGTCGGCACGGGACAGGTTGTCGATGAAATGCCTGCCGTCCGGCGCCAACGAAACGTCGTGATCCACGGGCTCCGTCGTGAGCGCGCGCACCGGCCCGCCGTTGCGATCCACGCTGTAGAGGCGGCGCAGGTAGGGCTCCGGTCCGTCGCGCCCGGTGCCGACGAAGAAGACCGTTCCGCGCTTGCGATCCACGTGTTTCACGGACAGCGTGGACCACGCGCCGTCCACCAGCACGCGCAACAGCTTGCCGCTCGTGGCGTCCACCAATTGCAGTTGCGGCCGGCCGTCCCTTTCGGCGATCCACAGGTACTGGTTCCATCCGTCGACCAGTTGCCACTTGTCCCATTGCAGGGCCACGAACGTGCCCGATTGTTCGCGCAGCGCCACGCGCGTCCTGCCGTCCAGCGCACTGCCTTCGATCACCGACACCGATTTGCGGCCGCGATCCGTCGTCTCGAACAGCACGCGCAGGTTGTCATCGCGCCACTGCAACCCGAGCCCGCCGTAGTAGAGGATGGGCACCGGTTCGTGCGCGAGATCGACCCGGCGCCCGGAAGGCACTTCGAACGTCATCGCCCGCGCCTGCGGCACGCGCTCATCCCCGGTGAGCGGGTAGTAGTAGTCGAGTGTGCGTGGCCGCTTGCCTTCGGGGGGCACGGATTGCACGAGCGTCAGCTTGCCGGCTCCCGAGGCATCGATGCGATAAGTGGCCAGCCGCCTGGAGTCGCGCGACCAGACGACGTCCGCGGGCCCATCCGGAAAATAGGGGCGATTCAGGCGCAGCACGGAGGCGTCGGGAACGGGGCGCGCATAGAAGCTCTCCGGGGTGCCGTCGGCGGTCAATGCGATTTCACGGCCGTCGGCCCGGGATTTCAGGAAGAGATTCCCGCCTCGAACCCGTGCGTCCCATTGCCCGTCGGGAGAGCGCGCGGCATCGTCCTCGTTGCCAGCATCGATGGCGATTGCACTGCCGTCCCGCGGGATTCGCCAGAGCTGGCCGCAGGCCCGCGCGATGGAGTCTCCATTGCCCGCAAGGCGTTCGAGTGTCAGCGGCAATCGCTCCGGATCGACCCGGTCGGGGCACGCCGCCGCGAGCGCTCCCGCCACCGCCCCCCGGTCGAACAACGGGCCCCTCTGGCCGCTGGATACCTGTACCCGGAAAAAGTCGCGCCGGCCTTCGCTCGCGCGGATGTAAGCGAAGAAGTCGCCGGATTCGGACCAGATGGGCCTCATGGCCAGGTCGCTCGAATGGAGGGGGACATTTTGCGGGAGCAGGGCCTCCGCGCGTGCATAGGCTTCCCGCAGGTCGTCCGCCAGGACGGTGCCGGTAGCGAACATCGCGAGGTACGCCAGGAAAGATGCGGCAGTGCGGGAGTGGTGCATGGAGGCCTTCGCTGCGCGGTGGGCGCCTTGGGGAGCTTGCGCTACTGTTGGATAATATATTATATAATATAATAACCCGCCGGTTGCGCGGGACCTGTGGTGCGTCAAGGGGAGACAAGCATGAGTGCAATGGGTCGGTTTTCGACGAAGGATTCTCGCAGTGCCCGTGGCCGCAGGCTGCTGGCGGGCTGCGCGGTGGGCATCCTGTCGGTCGCGCAGCCAGCGCAGGTCTCCCTGGCGCAGGAGGGTGCGGACGCTGCAGCCGAAATCAGCGAAGTCGTGGTGACGGGCTCACGCATCGCGCGACCGGAGTTCGCGGTACCGACGCCGACGACGGTCATCGGCTCGGACCTGATCGATGCGCGCGGCATCACGAACATCATCGACCTGGTCAACGAATTCCCGCAGATCGGCAACGGCCTCAACAACACGAACACGAGTTTCAGCTTCGGCAACGTGGGGCTGAACCAGCTGAACCTGCGAAACCTCGGCGTGAATCGCACCCTCGCGCTGATAGATGGCCGCCGCCGCGTTGGCACGCCGAATGACGCCAACTTCCTCGCGCTCGATGTCGGCAATATCCCCGCCGCGCTGATCGATCGCGTGGAGATCCAGACCGGCGGATCCGCGGCCGTCTATGGCGCCGACGCCGTCGCCGGTGTCGTGAACTTCATCCTCAAGAAGGACTTCGAGGGCATCCAGTTCCAGGGGCAGTACGGCGCGGATGAGCGCGGCGACTACAACGACACCAGCTTCAGCGTGACGCTCGGCGGCAATTTCGGGCGCGGCAATGCGGTCCTGAATGTCACGCACCTCGAGAACACCCGCCTGACCATGGCCGACCGGGGGCTCGATGTGGGCGACTACCTCGTCAGCAACCCCGCCAACACGGGTTCCGCCGACGGCATTCCGGCGCGCATCCGGCTCCGCGACGCGCGCACCGTCTTCTTCGGGATACCGACCATCACGACGTACAGCGCGGCGCTTGGCGGTTATGCCATCTTCGATCCGGCGATCGACAACTTCCGGGCCTTCAACGCGAGCAACAGTCCGCGCGGCGTGATCGACGGCTTCGCCTCGCTCGGCCCGGACGGCGGACGCCCACAGGCCTTCGATTCACGCATCGTGCCGCTGCGCCGCACTTCGGCCTTCGCAAGGCTCGACTATGAGCTGACGGACAGCATCAGGTTCGTCAACGAGCTGATGTTCACGGACTCGACCGCCATCGATCGCATCGGGCCGGTCTTCGATGTCTTCTCGGCCTTCGTCACGACCGACAACCCGTTCATGCCGGCGGGGGTTCGCCAGAGCCTGGTGGCGGGCGGGGAGGCGGGCGTCTCGATTTCACGGGAGCATGACGAATTCGGGCCGCGCGGGTCCGACATCAATCGCAACTTCTGGTCCTTCACGACCGGCTTCGAGGGCGAGATCGCCTCGAAGTACAGTTGGTCGGTGCACGGCGGCTACGGCAAGACAAATACGCGCAACGCGAGCCTGAACGATCGCCTCGACGCCAACTGGTACAGCGCGATCGATGTCATTGCCGACCCGGTCACGGGCCAGCCCGTATGTCGCGACGCCGCCGCGCGCGCCCGGGGTTGCGTGCCCGTCGACCTGTTCGGCGTCGGGACGATTTCGGCCGCTGCGCTCGATTACGTGCGCGTGCGCGAGCACACGAGCGTGACCGACACGACGCAGAAGCTCGCCCAGGCGGTCGTGACGGGTCCGCTGTTCGAGCTGCCCGCCGGCGACATGAAGTTCGCGGTAGGCGCGGAGTACCGCGAGGACGGGCTCGATTTCCACCCGTCGTTCGTCTGGGAGCAGGCGCTCGGCTTCTTCGCGAGCCAGTTCTCGCCGGTGGATGCATCGAGCAGCGTGCGGGAGGCGTACGCGGAGCTGCTGGTGCCGATCCTGAAGGACAAGCCCTTTGCGAAGAACCTCGATGTCGAGGGCGCGTGGCGCTACTCCGACTACGAGCGCGCGGGTGGCGTGGATACCTACAAGCTGGGACTCACGTGGTCCCCGGTCGCCGACATCCGCCTGCGTGCCACCAAGTCGGGAACCGTCCGTGCGCCGGCGTTGGCCGAGCTGTTCGACCCCGGCAGCCGCGGCGCGCAGGGCCTGTCCGATCCTTGCGATCCCCTGCTGCTCGACTCCGGCACCGCCAACCGGCGCGCCAACTGCCTGGCCCTGGGCCTCGACCCGGTCAATTTCGACCCCAATACGCGTCGTGTCACGACGCTGGTGTTCACGACCGGCAATCCCGCGCTCGACGTCGAGGAGGCCGACACCTTTACCGCGGGGCTGGTGTTCCAGCCGCGCTGGGTGCCGAACCTGACGATCGCGGCGGACTGGTACGACATCGACCTGCGCGGCGGCATCGCGCGAATCGGGGCGCAGCAGACGCTGAACAATTGCGTCGACCTGCCGAGCACCGCCAACCAGTTCTGCGGCTTTGCGACGCGCGACGCGAACGGCAACATCGCCGAGGTGAAGGACAGCTACGTCAACGCGTCCGGCTATCGCGTCAAGGGCATCGACTTCGATGTGTCGTATGCCACCAGCCTCAATTCACTGCATTCGGGCGAAGCCGACTGGGGCAGCCTCCGCACGAGGCTGGTGGGCACGCACCAGATCACGAATGCGTTCATCGATCGCAATATCGCCACCGGAATTTCCACCACCTTCGACCACGCCGGCGAGTACGACAACCCCGAGTGGCGCGTGCTGCTCGACCTCGGTTACCGGCGCGGACCCATCGCCGCGAACTGGTACGTCCGCTGGATAGACTCGACCGTGACCAGCAACAGCGTGGTCGATCCCGCCGAGGACCTCGGGCCGCTGCACCGCGTGCCGTCGGTGACTTATCACGACGCGTCATTCTCCTGGCAGACGCCGTGGAGCGTGAGGTTGTCATTCGGCGTGAACAACGTCTTCGACGAGGGCCCGCGCAACCACCCGTATACGTCGTCGGGATACCTTGCGCTTGACGATGTGCTGGGGCGGTTCTACTTTGCGCGGGTGACCGCGAACTTCGCGGGCGCGAACTGACCTCGGTGGCGACAGCGAGCCGACATGCCGGATCCGCACACGAGTATGGAGCATTCCGCAGCGCCCGAGCGCCGCTCGCTTTCCACCCAGGTCGCTGACTCGCTGCGCGAGCTGATCATTTCGAACGCTTTCGTGCAGGGCCAGCAGCTGAAGCAGCACGAGATCGCGAAGCGGCTCGGAGTCAGCCACATCCCGGTGCGCGAGGCGTTCCAGCTGCTCGAGTCCGAGGGGCTCGTGACGACGGTGCCGTACAAGGGCGCCGTCGTGACGCGCCTGTCCGCCGCGGAAATCGATGAGCTGTTCGATATCCGGATCGTGCTGGAGTCGGAGCTGCTGAAACGGGCAATAGGCAGCATGCGACCCGACTCCATCGCCCGGGCCCGCGAGATTGTCGAAAGGATGGACTCCGCGCCGCCCCGCGAGTGGGGGCGGCTCAACTGGTTGCTGCATGCGGAGCTGTATCGCTCGGCGAATCGCCCGACCACCCTCGAGTTCGTCCAGCGCATCCACGACAATCTCGATCGCTACGTGCGCATCCAGCTGGCCATTTCCGACAGGAATCGCCTGCGCGCCCACGAGGAGCACATCAGCCTGATCGACCTGTGCGAGGCGGGTGACAAGGCCGGTGCGCTGCGCCTGCTGTCGGCGCACATCCGCAGCGTGCGGGACGACCTGCGCCGTTTTCTCGAGAGGCGCGATTCGCAGTAGCCGCGATCGGAACTTCCGCCGATCATGCGGGCCATTCCGTGTCACGCTATTCGAGCCAAGCCCTCGGGGCAAGACAACGGGAAGCACTGGATGGGTAGCACGGCAGCAGGCGGGGTTCCACTTTCGATCCGGCGTCGGGCGGCATCGCGCCGGGTGGCGTGCCTCACCCTGTTCGCGCTTGCCCTTTCTGCGCCCGTACCCGCTGCGCCTTCTTGGTTCAACAGCACCGGCCTGTCCCAGCCGGCGATCGACCTGCTTGCAGCCATGAACCGGGCCCAGGAGTGGGGGCTGGAACCCGGCGACTACCATGCCGCAAACATCCTGGCGCAGGCTCGCACGGCAGATACCCCCGAGCGCCGCGCGCAGGCTGAAGCAGCGCTCTCGGCGAGCGCGCTGCGGTTCATCTCCCACTTGCAGTACGGGCGTGTCGATCCGAAGAAGGTGGGCTTCGACATGCCGGAGCGATCTTCGGCATTCGATGCCGGGGCCCTGCTCGAGAAGCTGGCCACGACACGGGACACACGCGGCTTGCTGGCCTCGGCCGAGCCCGCCTTCCAGCACTACCTGTTGCTCAAGGCGCAGCTGGCGCGGTATCGGGAGCTTGCCTTGCAGCATGGGCTTACCGAACTGCCGAAGCCCGGCGGCCGTTCGATCGCTGCCGGCGAGGACTATGCGGGTGCGCCGGCGCTCCGTACGTTGCTCGTCGAGCTCGGCGACCTGTCGCGTGCGCAGCGGGCGCCCGATTCCGATCTCTCGCTCGATCCGCAACTGATCGAGGCACTGCGGCGGTTCCAGTTCCGCCACGGCCTGCAGCAGGACGGCGTGCTGGGCCTGCAAAGCTACCAGGCCCTCACCACGCCCATGGCCACCCGGGTGCGGCAGATCGAGTTGACGCTCGAGCGCTGGCGATGGCTGCCCGCGCGGAAGGCGCCGACGATCATCGTGAACATCCCGCAGTTTCGCCTGTTCGCCTTCCCGTCGGAGAGCGATCGCGAGGCGCAGATGCTGGCGATGGACGTGATCGTCGGCCAGACCTATCCGGGCGCACGCACGCCCGTATTTGCCGAAGACATGAAGTTCGTGGTGTTCCATCCCTATTGGGATGTGCCGCGCAGCATCATGTCCCGGGAGATGTTGCCGCGCATTCGCAGTTCGCCGGGCTATCTCGCGACGAGGGACCTTGAGATCGTGGAGCCGGGCGGCGCCATCACGCAGCATCCGACCGAGGAGCAGATCCAGTCGCTGGCCAGCGGGAAGTCACGCTTGCGGCAGCGCCCCGGTCCGCGAAATGCGCTGGGCCTGGTGAAATTCATGCTGCCGAATCGCTATAACGTCTACCTGCATTCGACACCGTCCAACGAGCTGTTCAAGGCTTCACGCCGCGCATTCAGTCACGGCTGCATCCGCGTGAGCGATCCCGTGGCGCTCGCCGAATATGTATTGCGCCAGGCGCCGGGGGACTGGTCACGCGGGAAGGTTGAGGCGGCCATGCATGGCGGGAAGACGCTGCAGGTGAATCTCAGGCAGCCAGTGCAGGTGCTGATCCTGTACGGGACGGCAGTCGCCAACGAAGCTGGCCAGGTTTATTTCTTCGAGGATATCTACGGGAACGATGCGCGGCTGGCGAAAGTGCTGGGGATCCAATAGGGCCTGGGCTACCAGAATCGCACTCGCCCCGTATCGACGTGCACAAAATTGGAATCCGCGTAGTAGCCGACGCCACCGCGCTTGAGCGACAGCGCATGGTCCCGCAACTTCACCGTCGGGAATCCGCTGATGCGGATATCCATTGCCTTGCCCTGCATGTGCAGGCTTTGCGTGGCCACACCGTTGGACTTGCGGCGCAGCTGGGAATTGGTGGCGGGCGATCGATATCCGGAAATCACCTCGAACGTCGCCTCGCGATCGGCCAATACCTGCAAGTTGAAGAGAATGTCGAGCAGGGCGGGATCGATGGCATGGACATCGCCGGTGCGAAAGTCGCGCAGCAAGTGATTCACCCGGTCCAGGCAGTCGGGCTGATAGCAACCGCCCTGAAAGTACGGCGCAACGAGCCTTTCGCCGGTATGGGTATGAACGAAGGTCAGGCTGCGCCGCTCAACGGTGCGGCCAAACGCTGCCGGCGCTGACAGCGCGAGCGTCGCCAGCGCGGAGCTGCGCAGGAAGGTGCGCCTCGACAGCGGCAAGCCGTGGGGTGAACCGTCTGAATTCGGCATGGGTTCCTCGCAGTTCGACCCCGATCCTAACCCAACCGGCAAACGACGGCGGCAATGCAGCTCGCATTCTTGCGCTGTACACGAGCCTTCAAAACGGGGTCGGGACGGGCCGGTCTGGTGCCAGGAGAGGACTCGAACCTCCACGGTGTTACCCGCTAGCACCTGAAGCTAGTGCGTCTACCAATTTCGCCACCTGGGCAGATGGGCCGCGAAATCTACGCATGGACCTCCGCGCTGTCAATTAGGCTAGGCGGATGAAGAAGATCCGCAAGTCGGCCCCCCGGGGGCGTGGCGGCCGCGTGCGCGCGCCGGTCAAGGCCGCGACCGGACCGATGCCCAGGGGGCCCGTCGAGGGTGTCGTTAGCGCCCATCGGGCCGGCTACGGCTTTGCCGGCGTATATCTGGTTGATGGCGAGCATGTGCCCATATTCCGCCACGTTCCGGCGCCGACGGGCACGGAGCTGCAGTCCCTGGTACAGCGGATTGCCGAGCGCGTTGGGCGAGTGCTGGAGAAGCGTGGCCTGATCGAGCG
>CAUJHX010000122.1 GCA_963204795.1 Pseudomonadota bacterium
GAGAATCGCGCAAGCCCATGTGGTAGAGCTTGCCCGCTTGCGCCACCAGACAAACCTCGATGTCGCGCAGGCTCTCCCGGTAGGTCAGTTGGGCAAAGGCCATGATGCGGAATTGCTCGGCGCAGGTGAGCGTGCGCACGCGCCGGTCGCCGTCGTAGCGCCGGACGTAGCGGGCAAAGGTCGTCCAGGGCAGGAAATCCATGAGCTGGGCGAACAGGGTCTTGCCAAGGTTCATGGCGGACTCCGGAGAAAAACCCGGAAGACTGCCCGAACCGGCTGCCGCCGTTCAAATCGACACCACCCTTCATCGCCCGGAATCCCGCGTCAGTCATGGCTTTCAGCGATTCGCACACTCATTTAACCGGACACTACTGGACCCATATATGTATTGAACCATGTCGCTGGTCCCCAAGCGGGCTATCCGATACTTTTGGCTTGCCTTTACCTGGTGGTTGGCAATAATCCGCTGATCGGAATTCTTGCAAATGCCCTCAATTCATAGCTTGTTAAATCTTCAGCCAGTTGGTGGTCGGTTCATGTCGTCTCAATCATCGATCATGCCGACGTCTTTGACGGGTTTGGTGCTCATCCCGCTTCGTATTTTCTACATCCTGCTAATTCCCTTTCCCTGGCTCGGAGGTACATTCGCGCTGGAGCAGTTTGACTTCACTGTATGGCATGTCGATGCGATGTTGGGCGTATCTCTTGTTTCGGCAGCAATTGTTCGCGCTGTTTCATATCGTTCAATCCAAATAACTGAAGGGCAGGGTTTAATGCTTCTTGTTGGAGCGATGTATCTGGCAATGCCGGCTTTTTTTTATTGGCCTGATCGCCGATACCTTACGATTGCAATGCCCATATTGCTGGCTTTCGCCGCACCGATTCTTGTTGATCGAAATCGGTTGCTGCAAAGTGTGGCTTTGGGCCTCTCGGCGACTGCGGCGGCCTTGCTTGTTTATAATTTCGGATATGACGCCATCTTGGATATGGTTCAGGCCTGGCAGAATTGACGGTAAAGGCGAAGATGAACATCGCTTGGTTGAAGCAATTCGGTATCGCTCATGCGGCTAATAGAAGATTCAAGTCTCACCAGCTTGTTACGCGCTACAAGCGCACGGTTACGCACTATGCTCGTATTGACCCCGTACCCGTCAGCACAGAATGGCGTGACCGAGCGAACGTTTTGGCTCAACATGCCAGGGATTCTCGTCTCAGTATCTTTTTCATTGGAACCGACGAGCAGCAGGACAAGAGCGGATTGCTACAGGCATTAGAACGCCTCGGCGAGGTTCGCTGTTTTCTCCGCGATGAAGGCGGCTGGGGGCAAAACGATCCGGCGCCCTACGGGCAGCGACGGGAACGCAATACACAAAGGATCGAGCACTTGTTTGCCGAGAATGCAAGCAGGGGATGGGTTCCGCACCTTTTGATCACACAGACGTGGGGCTGTCTGGTCGAACCGGCATGCTTTTCTCGTCTGCGCGAGCGTTACGGTGTCTTTGTCGTCAACATAGCGATGGACGATCGCCATCAATACTGGGGTACCAAGGTCGAGGGGCAATGGGATGGCACCTACCCGCTGATTCCGCATATTGATTTGACGCTAACAGCGGCACAGGAGGCGGTGAGTTGGTACCGGAAGGAAAGCGGTGTCGCGCTCTACTTTCCTGAAGCCAGCGATCCGGAAATATTCCATCCGATGCCCAGCCTTTCGAAGATACACGACATTAGTTTCGTAGGGGGCCGTTATGGCATTCGTGAAAAAATCGTCAACGCGCTGCGCCGGGCGGGTGTAAGGGTCAGCGCCTACGGGTCTGGCTGGGCGGGGGGGCGAATTGCCACCGAAGATGTCCCTATACTGTTTGCCCGATCAAAGATAGTCCTGGGTGTGGGTACCATCGGTCACTGCGACGACTTCTATGCCCTGAAGCTGCGCGATTTCGACGCGCCCATGTCGGGCAGTTGCTATTTGACGAGTGACAATCCGGACTTGCGGGATCTGTACAACATCGGTGATGAGATCGCCGTCTACACGGATGTCAGCAACTGCGTGGAACAAGTCTGCAGACTGCTGAAAGATGATGTCGGTCGGGAATCAATTGCGAGCGCAGGTCGCGCCCGAGCTCTGCGAGACCATACATGGGATCGGCGATTTTCAAATCTCTTTGCGATGCTGGCAGTTGCCGATGGGTCATAAGCCAAGGAGGTTGAATTGAACCAAATGTTGCTCGATTACTTGTGCGATCCTCTCGATAGGACGCCATTGCGGCTGGACGATGCTTCGCTGGACCAAGCTGGTTGCGTCGTCTCCGGGCGGCTGGTGTCGGCTTCGGGCAAGGCATATCCGATTGTCGATGGCATCCCACGTTTCGCCATGTTGCCCGATGCCCGCGAGACAGTCGAGTCGTTTGGCGACGAGTGGAACTATTTCGATTTCATCGACTTCAAGCAGAACTGGCTGATCCATACGATCGCCAATACCTTCGGTTCGACCGATGCGCTCAAGGACCGGGTCGTCGTCGATGCCGGAGCGGGCAGCGGGTCCCAGTCGCGCTGGATCGCCGAGGCGGGCGCACGGCTGGTGATCGCCCTGGAGTTGTCGCATTCGGTCGATGGCGTGATGCGGAAGAATCTGGACGGTCTGGACAATGTCGAGATCGTTCAGTGCTCGATCGACCAGCCACCGATCCGCGATGCCGCGATTGACGGTATCGTCCTGTGCCACAACGTCATCCAGCACACGCCGTCGGTGGAGAACACGGCGCGAGCGCTGTGGCGGCTGGTGGCCCCGGGCGGCGAGTTTGTGTTCAACTGCTATCCCAAGAACGACCTGGGGCGGGTGCGCAAGCTGCGACTGCGGGTGTATGGCGTGCTACGTGCGATCATCAGTCACCTGCCTTTCTCGGCCCGGCTGGGTTACGCGAGGCTCATGGGCGCCCTGCGCTTCGTGCCGTTGCTCGGCTGGCTGCTCGAAAAGTCGTTCTTCATGGTGCGAGGAAATGTTCCGAAAGGCCCGAACTATTTCAGGAGGGCGTACAAGTCGGGTGTACTGAACACCTTCGACTGCTACGGGGCGCATGCCTATCAGCATCTCAAGACGGATGCCGAGATTCGTGCGCTGGTGGCCGAGCTGCAGCCCGATGAGGACAGAGTTGGGAACATGGATCGCTATTTTCTGCGCCCGCAGCCGATAGGGATCGCCTTGAGGTTGCGACGCTAACTGGATATTTCGACGATGTGCGGGATCTTCGGAGTTGTTGCGCCTTGCGGCGGACTCGGCGAGCAGGACATTGCCGCCGCCGGCCACTTACTCCGCCATCGCGGGCCGGACGATTCCGGGCTGTGGCTGAGCCCGGACGGCCGGGCGGCGCTGGGCCATCGCAGGCTTTCCATCCTCGACCTCTCCGCAGCATCGCATCAGCCGATGCCTAGCCCCTGCGGCCGTTACGTGATCGTATTCAACGGCGAGATCTACAACTTTGCCGAGCTGCGTACCAACCTGATTCGCGATGGCGTGGCATTCACATCGGCAGGGGATACCGAGGTGGTGCTCGCCGCGTACCTGCGCTGGGGTGAGCGTTGCCTCGAACGCCTCAACGGCATGTTCGCGTTCGCGATTCTCGACCGCGGCGATCCGGATACGACGGCCTCGCTGTTCTTCGCTCGCGACCGGGCCGGCGAGAAGCCGTTCTACTATCGGCACGCTGATGGCCGATTCGCTTTCGCCTCGGAGTTGAAAGGGCTCGATCATCCGGGTCGCATCGACCTCCAGGGCCTCAACTATTATCTGGCCCTCGGCTATGTGCCCGGGGACCTTTGCCTCTTCGACGGTGTCCGCAAGCTGCCGTCCGCGCACTGTGGGCGCCTCATGCTGCAATCTGGGCAACTGAGCATCCGCAGGTACTGGGCTTTGCCTGAAAACCATCCGGTGACGGGTACCGACGGCGAAGTCCTGGCGGACGAAGCCGCCCGCCTGATCGAGGATTCGGTGCGTTTGCGCTTGGTGGCCGACGTGCCGGTGGGGGTGCTGCTTTCCGGTGGCCT
The DNA here is from genome assembly GCA_963204795.1 of Pseudomonadota bacterium. Lineage (GTDB taxonomy): Bacteria > Pseudomonadota > Gammaproteobacteria > Steroidobacterales > Steroidobacteraceae > CADEFQ01. The sequence goes on from CAUJHX010000122.1 coordinate 4,045, forward strand.
GGATTCCAGCCTCGTCGCCGCCGCCGCCGCGCGGGTCGCCGGCCAGCCGGTGGAAACCTTTACGATCACGGTGCCTGGTTCGCCGCTCGACGAGGCTCGCCATGCCGAAGTCGTCGCCCGTCATTTCGGCACGCGCCACAACGTGCTGCCGATGGCCGAAACCGGGCTGGGGCATTTGGACGGTTTGGCGCCATTTGTGGATGAACCGATCGCCGATTCCTCGATCCTTCCGGCGTGGATGGTGTTTGGCCTGGCCCGCAAAAAGGTGACTGTGGCACTGGGCGGGGACGGCGGCGACGAGCTTTTCGGCGGCTACGGGGATTACACGGCGAGCCTGCGGGATTGGCAACGGCTCGGCTGGATCCCCCGCGTCGGGCTGAAAGCTACCGCAGCGGCTGCTTCGCTGCTGCCTGCCGGCGTTCGCGGGCGTAACCGCGTGGCGTCGCTGCGCGGGGGGCCATTGCAGCAGATGATCTGGGGCAGCCCCTATTTCGACCGCTGCCTGCGAACGCGGCTGCTCGACCGCGAGACGCGCGAACTCCTGCGGGATGACCTGGACGCGCCGGAGGGCTTCCTCCTGACCCTTTTCCAGCAAGGCCGCGACCCCATCGATTGCATGACCCGAACCCATTTCGGCAGCATCCTGCCCGATGATTTCTTGGTCAAGGTCGATCGCGCAAGCATGGCACACAGCCTCGAGGTTCGGGCGCCGTTCCTGGATCACCGGCTCATCGAGTTTGCCTTCGGTCGCGTTCCTTCGGAATGGAAAGTCCGTGACGGGGAATCACGGCGACTGCAGCGCATGCTGGCCCGTCGCTGGCTGCCGTCGGAACTCGACATCGACCGCAAGCAGGGATTCTCCATTCCCATGGACCAATGGCTGAGAAGCGAGGGCGAGGACGGCCTGCGCCAGCGGCTGGCCGGGCTGCCGGACTGCATCGAGAGGGGCGAGGTAGACCGGCTTATAATTGGCCATTTTCGCGGGCGCACCAACGGCGCACGCCTTTTTGCGCTGATCATGCTTGCCATCGCCTACAGGAACTCGCGGAAGTGAGTGCATCGCCCAAGCTTTCCGTCTGTATTCCGGCCTACAACCGTGCCGCGGTCCTGCCCGCTCTGCTCGATTCGATTCTCGCCCAGGACTTCGACGACTACGAGATCCTGATCTGCGAGGACCGTTCGCGGGAACGCGAGCAGATTCGCGCCGTCGCGGAGCGCTATGCGCTTTCCTGTCCGGGGCGGATCCGTTACGTGGAAAACGAGAAGAACCTCGGCTACGACGCAAATATCAGAAATCTTGTGGCGTGGGCCCTTGGCGAGTACTGCGTGTTCATGGGCAACGACGATCTCATGTGCCCTGGTGCGCTGGCGAAGGTGGCCTCGGCCGTGACCCGGTTCTCCGATGTCGGCGTCGTCCTGCGCAGCTATGCCGCCTTCGATGGCACGCCGGACAACATCGTGCAGACTTTCCGTTACTTCGAGCAGGAGCGGTACTTCCCGCCGGGGCCGGCGACGATAGCGACGATCTACCGCCGTTCGGTGGTGATTCCCGGCATGACACTGCACCGCGAGACGGCCCTGCGCTGGGCGGATGACCGGTTCGACGGCGTGTTGCTGTACCAGCTCTATCTGGTGGCGAACATCTTGGTGGAACGGGGTGCGGTTTTTCTGCCCGATATCATCGTGTTGTATCGGAATGGCGGTATCCCGGAATTCGGCAACAGCGAGGCCGAGCGGGGCAAGTTCGTGCCGACAGAACACACACCCGAATCGTCGCTGCACTTCATGCAGGGCATGCTGGACATCGCACGCCACGTCGAGAACGCGCGCGGCGTGGCGATATTTCGCCCCATTCTGAGGGATATCGGCAACTACGCCTACCCGATACTGGCGATCCAGGCGGGCAAGTCTTTCGGCGTATTTATGCGCTACGCGTGGGAACTCGCCCGCATGGGCCTGGGGCGTTCGGCCCTGTTCTGGGCTTATTGGCTGGCGATCGTGCTGCTGGGCACATCGCGCATCGAGCGCCTGATCCTTTTCGTCAAGGCCAGGCTTGGCCACACCCCGGCGCTGGGTGGCATTTATCGCGGCGACTCATCGTGAAGATCCTGATCGCCGGCGACTGGCATTCTGAGTTGCACGAAGAAGGTGTGTATCAGGCGCTCACATCGCTTGGCCACGAAGTCCTGCGCTTCGCCTGGCACGCGTACTTCAGAGGCGGGAACTCACTAGGGGTGATGTGGAGAAAGGCCCAGAACAAGTACCTGCTGGGCCCGCTCATCGTCCGTCTCAACGCGGAGCTGCTGGAGCGCGTGCGCGAGGTTCGTCCCGACCTTCTGTTCGTGTATCGGGGAACGCATGTCCTGCCGGAGACATTGCGCGCCATGCACGATGCGAGTCCGCGCACGCGCCTGGTAGGCTACAACAACGACGATCCGTTTTCGCCGCACTATCCGCGCTGGCTCTGGCGCCACTTCCTGGCCGGCATCAAGGACTACGATTTGGTGCTTGCCTATCGACCGCGCAATATCGCTGATTTCCGCGCGGCCGGCGCGCGGCGTGTCGAACTCCTGCGTTCGTGGTACATGGCCGAGCGCAATCACCCCGTCGTGCTTACGGACGCGGAGCGCGAGGCCTATGGCGCCGATGTCGTGTTCGTCGGCCATTACGAGGACGATGGGCGTGTGGAATTGCTCGAGGAGGTGGTGCGGCAGGGATGGCGCTTGCGTTTGTATGGGCCCGGCTACGACTGGGATCCGGTGATCGCCGGCTCGCCAGAGCTCAAGGGCCAGGTGCCGGTGCGCCTGGTCTGGGGCGAGGAATACAACAAGGCGCTCTGCGGCGGAAAGCTGGCGCTGTGCTTCCTGTCGAAGCTGAACCGCGATACTTACACGAGGCGCTGCTTCGAGATCCCGGCCACGGGCACGCTGATGATTTCCGAGAGGACCGAGGACCTGGAGCAACTGTTTCGGCCAGGCGAGGAGGCGGATTTCTTCGGCAACAGGGACGAGATGATCGAGAAGCTGCGACTATATCTGGGCGACGCCGGCCGCCGCCGGCGCGTCGCTGAGGCTGGACTGAAGCGCGTTCGCGACGACGGTCACGACGTGGTCTCACGCATGCGCGACCTGCTAGGCTGGGTGTCGTCGCTGCAGGGAGCGACCTGTGGCTGATCTGACCGCCGCATCGCCGGTGATGCGCTTTTTCCGAGCGATCGGGCTCGAACCTGTAGCCTGGGCGTTGCGGCGCCTGCATTGCCCGGTACCCGCCGCCGCCCTGGTGCTCGAGGTCGGTTCGGGAGGCAACCCCTATGCGCGAGCCAATGTGCTGCTCGATGCCTACGAAGATACCCGACAGCGGCATTGGGTACCGCTGATCGTCGACCGTCCGACGGTGCTGGGTTTCGTCGAGCGCCTGCCTTTCCGCGACAAGGCTTTCGACTTCGTGATCGCATCGCACGTGCTGGAACATTCGGCTGATCCCGAGCGCTTCCTCGGCGAGCTGCAGCGCGTGGCCAGGGCGGGATATATCGAGGTGCCCGACGCGTTCATGGAGCGGATCAATCCCTATCGGGACCACCGTCTGGAAATCACGGTGCGCGACGAGCGACTGGTGATCCGCAAGAAACGAGGTTGGCAGGAGGATCCCGCCGTCGTCGAGCTGTACGAACATGAGGCCAAGCCTATGGTCGCGCGGAAACTGATTCCGCGCCACCCGTTCGCCTTCCACGTCCGTTACTACTGGAACGACCGGATCGACTACGTGGTGGTGAATCCCGAGGATGATGCGGCGTGGCCGGCGCCGGCATCCGAATCGCCAGCCGTCGGCACCTTAAGCCTGCGTGGCCGCATCAGTGGCGCTGTACTGCATCTTGCCCGGTGCGTGCTCTCGCAGGAGAAGCGGAACCGGGCGCTGCCGCTCGCGCCGCTTCTGGCTTGCCCCGACTGCCGCAGCGAGGGCATGGAGGTCACCGCCGACGCGATGCGCTGCCCTGGCTGCGGCCGCCGTTACCCGATGCAGCAGGGCGTGCCCCGCCTGTATCCCGAGGGGTTGTCATGAGGTTAGCCAGAAAGCTGCTCGACGCCTCTACGCTGACCCTTGGCTACATGAAGCGCGGACGGCGGATTGTTCTGGGTGACAAGGGCGTGGTCAAGATCAATCTCGGCTGCGGTTTAGCGGTGGCGCTGGGGTGGATCAACATCGATGGCAGCCCCAACGCACTCGTCGCCGGGCTGCCTGCCATGTTCCACCGCCTGGCCTATCGCCTGACCGGGGCCAACCGCTACTACACCGAAGCGGAATACTGCCGGCTGCTCGGTGGCCATGTCTTTGTTCATCACGATCTCGCCTATGGCATCCCGCTGGACGACGCCAGTGCCGACTATGTCTTTTCGTCCCATTTTCTCGAACATCTGTTCCGGCGCGAGGGCGAGCGGCTGTTGCGGGAGTGCCACCGGGTACTGCGGCACGGCGGCCTCGTGCGCATTGCCGTGCCGGACCTGGAATATGCCCTTTCCCTCTATGCGCAAGGCGACAAGGAAAAGATGCTGCTGAACTACTTCTTCGTTGAGGACATGGAAAGCCATTACGCCCGCCACAAGTACATGTACGACTTCGCCATGCTCAAGGCGCTTCTCGAGTCGATCGGGTTTCGCGATGTCACGCGTTGCGCCTATCGCGAAGGGTTTACGCCGGACCTCGATGTGCTCGACAACCGACCTGAGGAGACTCTGTTCGTGGAGGCGCGAAAGTGAGACGCGAGGCGCTCGACACGTACGCCTGTCCCGGATGTGGCGGCCGTGTCTGGCATGTGACCGATCCGGACAACGGGGATATGGTGTGTGTGGCGTGCGGCACAATCTATGCGATCAGGCAGGGCATCCCGCGCTTTGTCGAGCCGGAGAACTATGCGGCGTCCTTCGGATTCCAGTGGAACCAGCATGCACGCACCCAGTTGGACAGCTTTACCGGGCAGACGGTTTCACGAGACCGGTTGTTCGGCGTTACCGGCTGGCCACACGACTTGCGGGGGCAGAAGGTCCTCGAAGCCGGATCGGGGGCCGGGCGCTTCACGGAGGTTCTCGCGAGTACCGGCGGGGAGATACATTCCTTCGACTATTCCCTTGCCGTCGAGGCCAACAACGCCAACAATGGCGACAAGAGCAACGTCCATCTGTTCCAGGGCAACATCTTCCGCATGCCTTTCGTTCCGGGCGGATTCGACAAGGTGATGTGTGTGGGTGTCATCCAGCACACCCCCGATCCGGAGCAGGCTTTCCGCTGCCTCGCGGCACAGGTAAAGCCGGGTGGCGAGCTGGCCATCGACGTCTATGCCAGCCGCCTCACCGCCTGGCTGCATTGGCGCTGGTTGTTGCGGCCCATCACTCGGCGCATGGACAAGCAGCGCCTGTACAGAATCGTTTCTGCCGTCACCCCCGTCCTGTTGCCGGCGGCGGTTTTTTTGCGCCGGCTGGCCGGACGCTACGGAGCGCGCCTGATTCCCGTCGTGGAGTTCTCGGATCTGCACCTGCCGAAGGATTTGCATGTGCAGTGGGCGACTCTCGACACCTTCGACTGGTACTCGCCCGCCTTCGACTTTCCCCAGTCCAGAGCCACGGTCGAGCGATGGTTCGCCGAAGCGGGCTTCGAAGATGTCAGTGTTGGCTATGGACCAAACGGCGTAGTCGGGCGCGGCCGGCGACCGAGTTAGGCAGACTTATGTGCGGCATCGTCGGGCGCCTCAATTTCGACGGAACTCCGGTTGCGGAGGCGGCGCTGCTTGAGGCTCGTGATGCGCTCAGCCAACGCGGCCCGGACGACAGCGGAATCCATCTGGACGGCCCACTGGGCTTGGGCCACCGCCGTCTGTCCATTCTCGATCTGTCGCCAAGAGCGCGGCAGCCGATGGTCGACGGTTCGGGGTATCTGCGGATCACATACAACGGCGAGGTCTACAACTACCACGAATTGCGCGACGAATTGGAGCGGATTGGCCACACTTTCGTCACGACGAGCGATACCGAAGTCGTTTTGGCGGCGTATCGCGAGTGGGGACTGGGGTGCCTGAAGCGTTTCAACGGGATGTTCGCCTTCGGATTGTGGGACGGCACGACCCGCACTCTGCATCTCGCCCGGGACCGGGTTGGCGTCAAGCCGCTGTATTACTTCCTCGATCACCGGTGTCTCGCCTTCGGCTCCACGTTGCGACCGTTCGCCGCCTTCACCGATCTGCCACGCGAATTAGACGAAGTGGCGCTGGGCTTGTATTTCCAGTTGCTCTACATCCCAGCGCCCTGGTCGATCTGGTGCGGCATCCGCAAGCTCATGCCCGGAACTTGCCTCAGCATCACGGCCGATGGAACAACGCGACAGCACGCCTATTGGTCCCTGGCGCAGCCACATGGAGTGGGCGCTCATGGTGATCCCGAGGAGGAATTGCATGCCCTGCTTTCCTCGAGCGTGGCTCGTCGATTGGTCAGCGATGTTCCCGTGGGTGCATTCCTTAGCGGCGGTATCGACTCGAGCCTGGTGGTCGCGCTGATGCGCGAGCATCTTCCGGAGGTGCGTACCTTCACTATCGGATTCGCCGAGAAAGGTTACGACGAGTCGGGCTACGCACGCGCCGTCGCCAGGCATCTCGGTTGTACCCATACCGAAGTGATCCTGTCTCCGGCCGACCTGTTGGCGCTGACCGATGCCGTGGCGGAACACTACGACGAGCCTTTCGCCGACGTCTCGGCCATCCCGACGCTCGCCTTGTCCCGTTTGGCGCGCCAGCACGTTACCGTGGCGCTCTCCGGCGATGGCGGCGACGAGTTGTTGTGCGGCTATCCCTACTACCGGCACCTTGCGTGCCTGGATCCGTTGCGGCGGGTCCTTGCCCCGCTGCGACCGTTGCTTGCGGAAGCCGGTCGGGCCGGACTACCCTATCGCGTCACGATGGGGTTGCGGGCCTTGGCCACGCAGGATGCGCCATCGCTGTTTGCATACATGCGCGGGGCGCTCAAGGCGCAGGACTACGCCAGCCTTCTGCTCCGCCAGTTCATGCCGGCAGGGGCCTTCATGGCCGACCGGCTCGCCGCCGGCGTTCCTCCGGGCGGCGACATCCGGCAGCGGTACATGGACCTCGATCTGCTGACCTACCTCCCCGACGATATTCTGGTGAAGGTTGATCGTGCCAGCATGGCTTTCGGCCTGGAGGCGCGCAATCCGTTTCTCGACTGGCGGGTCGTCGAATATTGCAGGGCGTTGCCCATGGCGGCCAAGTGTCCGGGGGGAGAACCCAAGGGTTTGGCAAAAAAACTGCTGACGCGATATTTATCACGTGACATGATCGAGCGCCCAAAGATGGGGTTCTCTGTCCCGATTCGCGCCTGGCTTCGGGGCGAAATGCGCACCGCATGCACCGAGGCCGTCCTCGGTGGCGAACTGGTTCGTTCGGGCCGGCTGAATGTGAAGACCGCGCGTCGCCTGCTCGATGAGCATGTGTCTGGGAAGCAGAACCACGACGGGATGCTGTGGACAATGATGGCATTTGAAACTTGGCACCGTCGCAACAATGCCTGAAACTTTGATCCTCGACGGGTCCTCCATTCGATCTGGCGGCCAGGTCACGCGCATACGCGCATTCCTGCAGCGCTTCCGTGCCTATGATCCTGCTTCCCGGGTCATCGTACTGGAGGAGGACGGCGCAGTATCCCGGCTTGTACCGGGACGCGACGACCTGGAGTTCATCGATCGGCCCGGATCGGGTGTCGCCCGCGCTGCGCGGCGCGCGTTGTGGCAAAACCTGGCTCTCCCGCAGCTCTGCCGACGTTATGGCGGCAAAGTGTATCTTCATTTTTCACATTACCTACCCTACGGACTACCCGGGGCGATGCGCACCATCGTCGGCGTGGCGAACCTGCAGCCGTTCTCGCGAGAGGGGCGCGCGGCCGAGGTGAGATTCGATAAGCGTTTGCGTCTGGCCGTCCTAGAGCGCACGATCCTTTCTTCGGTGCGGCGCGCCGAACACGTGATTGCGCTTTCCCGGACCTGCAAGGACGTGCTGGTGGCGCGAGGGGTCGATGGTGCGAAAATCGTCGTTATTCCAAACGGTGTCGAGGAGCCGGCGGCAGCGACGGACTTCGCGGTCGACGTCGTCTTGGACGAACTGGCCATTCCCGGTGAGTACGTACTCTACGTTTCCCACTTTTACCGCTACAAGAATTTCGAGCGTCTCGTACGGGCTTACAGCCGCTTGCCGTCGGTGCTGCAGGACCGCTACGCCCTGGTTCTGGTTGGCATTCCGCACCACCGGGAGTACTGGGACCACGTCAGGGCTACGGTTTCGGAGCTCCGACTTGAGAGCCGGGTGATCATGATCCCGGGGCTGGACGGCTCGGCGCTATCGGCGCTGTACCGGCGCTGTTCGGTCTTCGTCTTTCCATCTTTGATTGAGAACTGCCCCAATATCCTCCTCGAAGCCATGGCGCACGGTGCCTCTGTCGTTACGGGGAATATCGCCCCGATGCCAGAATTCGGTGGTGACGCTGCTATCTATTTCGACCCGCTCGACGAAGCGTCGATTGCCTCGAGCCTGGAAAAGGTGCTTGGTGACGCTTCCTTGCGACAGCGTATGGCTCGAAGCGGCCGCGAACGGGCCCTGGGCTATTCGTGGGATACTTTCACGCGCTCGGTCGTCGATCTCTACTTATGAACATCCTGGTCGTTAGCCAATATTTCTGGCCCGAGAACTTCAGGGTGAACGAACTCGTCGCGGGACTCGTCGCGCGCGGCCATGCGGTGGTGGTGCTGACCGGTCAGCCCAATTATCCGGGCGGGACATTTCCCCCCGGCTACGGCTGGAGCGGACCCCGCCGGGAGGAGGTGTTCGGCGCCGAAGTCATCCGCGTCCCGCTGGTCGCTCGCGGTAACGGCAGTGCACTGCGGCTCGCGCTCAACTACCTGTCCTTCGCCCTTTTTTCCAGCATCGCCGCGCGCTTCCGGGTACGCGGTGCCGTAGATGCGATCATCGTCTTTGAACCGTCACCGATTACCGTCGGGATTCCAGCCGTGGTCGCGGCGCGCAAGTTTCGCGCCCCGATTCTTTTCTGGGTTCTCGATCTCTGGCCCGATTCGCTGGCTGCTGCCGGTTCGGTGCGTTCGCCGGCGGTGCTGCGTGGCGTCGGCCACCTGGTGCGATGGATTTACCGCCAATGCGCCCGTGTCCTGGTTTCTTCGCGCGCCTTTGTTGCGGACGTGGTCAGCCATGGCACCCCGCCGCAGCGGGTATGCTATTTCCCCAACTGGATAGAGTCGGAATACGCTTCCGACAACGCCGAACATCGGGTGGACGTGGTGTTGCCCAACGGATTCCGCGTCGTCTTCGCCGGAAACATCGGCGCCGCACAGGGATTCCCTGAGATAATCGCCGCGGCAGAACGCGTCGCCGCGCAATGTGCGGAAGTGCGCTGGATCATCGTCGGGGAAGGGCGGATGGCGGAGTGGGCGCGCGAAGAGGTTGTCCGTCGCGGGCTGGCCGAGCGGGTGGTTTTTCTCGGGCAGCTGCCGTCGGCGAAGATGCCGGCCTTGTTCGCCGAGGCCGATGCCCTGCTCGTAAGCCTGAAGTCCGACCTGGTGTTTTCCCTTACCATTCCGGGCAAGGTGCAATCGTATCTCGCCGCCGGCCGGCCAATACTGGCGATGCTTGACGGCGAGGGTGCGAGAATCGTGGCCGAAGCGGGCGCCGGGCTGGTGTGCGCTGCGGGAGATATCGATGGATTGGCCGCACATGTCCTTACCCTGGTCGGGCAAACGCCTGCGGAACGAGCAGCTATGGGTGCCCGGGGCAGAGATTACGCGCGCGCTGAATTTGCTCGCGAGCCGCTGTTCGACCGGCTGGAGTCCTGGTGTGAAGAATCGATCGCTGAAATGCAACACGGAGCAACGAAATGACAGGCAATTTTGATGGCGCGACCGTCCTGATTACCGGAGGGACCGGTTCCTTCGGCAACGCGCTGCTGGACACCCTGAAATCGTCGGGTGTGCGCGAAGTGAGGATCTTTTCGCGCGACGAGCTCAAGCAGGAGCACATGCGCATCCGCCATGCCGATCCTCGGCTGAGGTTCTACATTGGCGATGTACGGGATCGCGCGAGTCTGGATGGCGTGATGGGCGGGGTCGACTATGTCTTCCACGCCGCAGCATTGAAGCAGGTGCCTTCCTGCGAGTTCTTCCCGATGCAGGCTGTGTTGACGAACGTCGTCGGCAGCGCAAATGTGATCGAGTCCGCAATCGCTCACGCGGTAGCGAGGGTAGTCTGCCTTTCTACAGACAAGGCCGTCTATCCGGCCAACGCGATGGGTATGACCAAGGCGTTGATGGAGAAAATGGCGCATGCAGCGGCACGGGCACAGGATGCCGGTACCACGGTACTTTCCAGCGTGCGTTACGGAAACGTAATGTGCTCTCGTGGCTCGGTGATCCCTCTGTTCATGCAGCAGATTTGCGCAGGGAAGCCACTTACGGTCACCGTGCCGGAGATGACTCGTTTCTTACTGCCGTTGCCGCAGGCCATCGAATTGGTGACGTTTGCGTTTTGCCATGCCAATCAGGGCGATCTCTTCGTGCGTAAGGCGCCGGCTTGCAGCGTGAGAGCACTGGCGCAGGCTCTGCAGAACCTATTCGCGGTGTCGGTGCCGGTGAGGGTGATCGGGATGCGACACGGCGAGAAGATTTACGAAACCTTGGCTACCCGTGAAGAACTCGCCAAGGCCGAAGACATGGCCGATTACTACCGTGTGCCGATGGACGATCGGGATCTCAATTACGGCAAGTATTTCACGGAAGGCGATACCCGCGAACGCGAACTGGAGGACTACACCTCGCACAATACGGAGCAACTCGATGTCGGGAGCGTCGAGCGCCTGCTGCTGACGTTGCCGGAAGTGCGGGCCGAACTCGCCGCCGCAGGGCGGCCCACAGCGCAATGAGCATCGGGATCACGGGAGCTGACGGCCTGCTCGGGTTCCACCTGCGTGCCCGCCTGCATGCGCAAGGATGGCGTGAAGTGCGGCTGGCGACACGGCAGACCTTCGCATCGCCGGCTGCCCTCGACGAATTCGCCGAGGGGCTCGGCGGAATCGTGCATCTGGCCGGGATGAACAGGGGTGACGAGGCCGAGGTGGAGGAGACCAATGTCCGCCTTGCGGCAGATCTCGTCGCGGCATTGGAGCGCACCGGATCGCGACCGGCACTGGTGTTCGCCAACTCGATACATGTCGAGCGCGACAGTGGGTATGGCCGTGGCAAACGCGCGGCGGCCGCGCTCCTGCGCGAGTGGGCGGCATCGTCCGGATCGACCCTGGCCGACCTTGTCCTGCCCCATGTTTTCGGGGAATTCGGCAAGCCGTCCTACAACTCCGTGGTGTCGACGTTCTGCTATCAACTGGCCACTGGGGAATGCCCGGAGGTTCATGTCGATGGACGGCTCGAACTGCTGCACGCCCAGGACGTGGCGCAGCGTTGCTTGGAGATGTTGCGCGATCGCGAGGTCGGCACGATACGCATGATGGGTGCACCGATGGCCGTGAGCGAACTGCTGGTGCGTTTGCGCGATCAGTATGAGCGATACGCGGATCAGGTGGTGCCGGATCTCCGCGATCGGCTCGACCTCCAGCTTTTCAACACGCTGCGCTCCTACCTTTATCCGCGCCATTATCCAGTATCCCTCGAACTGCGCCGGGATGCCCGCGGCGGATTGTTTGAGGCGGTGAAGACGCTGCAGGGCGGGCAGGTTTTCTTCTCCAACACGCACCCTGGCGTCACGCGCGGCAATCACTACCACTTGCGCAAGGTCGAGCGCTTCTTGGTCGTCGGGGGAGAGGCCGAGATCCGGCTGAGGAAGCTGTTCTCGCCGCAGGTCGAGAGCTTCCGCGTCACGGGGGCATCGCCATGCTATATCGACATGCCGACGTTCCATACCCACTCGATCTCCAACGCCGGTAGTGGCGATCTGACGACATTGTTCTGGAGCAACGAGATCTTCGATCCGGCCGACCCGGACACCTACGCGGAGAACGTGACGACGTGAGCAGACTCAAGGTGATGACTATCGTCGGGACGAGGCCGGAGATCATCCGCCTGTCCCGCGTGATGGCCTGTTTGGATAGGCATTGCGACCATGTCCTGGTACATACGGGACAGAACTACGATTACGAGCTCAACCAGGTGTTTTTCGATGACCTTGGCCTGAGAAAGCCGGATCATTTTCTGGATGCCGTCGGGAAGACGACGGCCGAAACCATCGGCAACATCATCGCCCTCGTCGACCCGGTCCTCGAGCGAGAGGCTCCGGAGGCCGTGCTGATTCTCGGCGATACCAACAGCTGCCTTGCGGCGATCTCGGCCAAGCGCAGGCATATTCCGATTTTCCACATGGAGGCCGGCAATCGCTGTTTCGACGCCAGGGTTCCCGAGGAAACGAACCGCCGCATCGTCGATCACACGGCCGACATCAACCTGCCCTACAGCGATATCGCTCGCGAATACCTGCTGCGCGAAGGAATCCCGCCAGACCGCATCGTCAAGACCGGCAGCCCGATGGCCGAAGTGCTTGCGCATTACCGTTTGCGGATTGATGAGGCCGAAGTGCTGACCCGGCTTGGCCTCAATCGTGAGCGGTATTTCGTCGTGAGCTGCCATCGCGAGGAAAATGTCGACTCGCCCGATCAGCTGGCTCGCCTGGCCGATACGCTCGATCGCCTGGCGAAGGAATTCGGACTGCGGGTCATCGTCTCCACGCACCCGCGCACGCGCAAGCGCCTCGATGGCGCCGGCGTGGTCCTAGATTCCCGTGTCGAACTGATAAAGCCGCTGGGTTTCTTCGACTATGTCCATCTGCAGATGAATGCCAAGGTCGTGTTGTCCGACAGCGGTACGATTACCGAGGAAGCATCGATTCTCAATTTCCCTGCTTTGAATATCCGGCAGACCCATGAGCGACCGGAGGGGATGGAGGAGGGCGCGGTGATGATGACGGGCCTGAACTGGACTCGTGTTCGCCAGGCCCTGACGATCATCGAGAGCCAGCCACGGGGAAACGATCGCCTGCTTCGAGTCGTAGACGACTATCTGGTTCCGAACGTATCGGAAAAGGTTTTGCGTGTGATCATGAGTTATATCGACTTCGTGAATCGCACGGTTTGGCATAAGAACTAATCTTACTGTGTCAGTAAAAACAATGTATTGTAGGCACTTCTTCGACTGCCTTCGGAGGAGTGATGAATGTGAGCCAGAGGTTTGAGCGCTATATGGAGCATTTGGCGGTGGGACTCGGGCATTCGGACCGGCACGCG
>CAUJHX010000123.1 GCA_963204795.1 Pseudomonadota bacterium
GGGCCCGTGGTCCGAGCTCGACCACGATGCACCCTTCATTCCGGGCGCAACCAGGAAGCCCGATGGCGGCAACTTCTATCCGCTCGACGCCACGCGCGAAGAGATCGACGCGTGGATGCGCACGCTCGAGGGCGCGGAGCACGCGGCCGCGACCAGCTTCTTCACGACCATCCGCCGCACGCCCGACGGCAAGCTCACCGCCGTGCCGTACTCGATGGAGTACCAGGGCCAGCTCGGCGAACTTGCGCGGCTGCTGCGCGAGGCGGCGGCGGCGACGAAGCAGCCGACGCTCAAGGCTTACCTCGAGAAGCGCGCGGCGGCCTTCCTCTCGAATGATTACTACGCCAGCGACATCGCCTGGATGGAGCTCGACGCCTCGATCGAGCCGACGATCGGGCCGTACGAGGTGTACGAGGACGAGTGGTTCAACTTCAAGGCCGCGTTCGAAGCCTTCATCGCGGTGAACGATCCTGAAGAGACAGCGCAGCTCGCGCGGTTCGGCAAGGAGTTGCAGGGCCTCGAGAACCACCTGCCGATCGATCCGAAGTACCGCCGGCCGAAGCTAGGCGGTCTCGCGCCGATCCGGGTTGTCAATGTGGTCGTCTCGGCCGGCGACGGCAACCACGGCATCCAGACCGCCGCGTTCAACCTGCCGAACGATGAACGGGTGGTTGCCGAAAAAGGCTCGAAGCGCGTCATGCTGAAGAACTTCCAGCAGGCGAAGTTCGAGAAGGTGCTGCAGCCGATCGCCGCGATCGCGCTCACGCCCGGGGATCGCGCGCTGGTCGCGTTCGAGCCCTTCTTCACGCACATCCTGATGCACGAACTGATGCACGGCCTCGGCCCGCAGACGATCACCGTGAACGGCCGCGCGACCACCGTGCGCCAGGAATTGAAGGAGCTGAACGGTACGCTCGAGGAAGCGAAGGCCGACATCTCGGGCCTCTGGGCACTGCAGCAGCTGATGGACAAGGGCGTCCTCGACAAGCGCGACGAGCGCAGCATGTACGTGACCTACCTCGCCTCGTCTTTCCGCACGCTGCGCTTTGGCCTGAACGAGTCGCACGCGAAGGGCATGGCGCTGCAGGTCAACTACCTGCTCGATCATGGCGCGATACGCGTCGGCTCCGATGGCCGCTTCACTCTCGATCTGGGCAAGACGAAGAAGGCCGTCACGGGCCTCACGCACGACATCATGACGCTGCAGGCGCACGGTGATTATGCGGGCGTCAAGGCCCTGCTCGACAAGATGGTGGTGATCCGTCCCGAAGTGCAGCGCGTGCTCGACCAGCTCGCGGGCGTGCCGATCGACATCGCGCCGCATTTCGTGACGGCGACTGAATTACTGTCCGCCGCGCATTGAAGCCGTTCTTCCAGACACTCGGCGTCCTGCTCGCGATTTACGTGATCTACGCGATCGCGAGCGGGACCGTCTACGCGAAGGACAAATGGAGCGGCCGGGCGTGGCGGCGCGATGAAACGCCGGGGCGGTACTGGACCGTCATCGTGATCTACGCGGGGCTCAGCCTCGCGCTGTATTTCGTCTTCTGAAGACCCGCTTCGGGCCGGCGCGATGACCGGGTGAGGCAGTCTGCTCCCATTTGCTGCTTACCTCCTTGAGAACGCATTCGCGTTCAGGGAGGCGTCATGTTGCACTACAACAGATTCGCCGTGATGGTCGGGCTCCTCGCGCTGCGGGCCGGACAGGGGGCGGCTGCACCGGCCACGGTCACGGACGACGTGAGATTCAGCACGCGGGATCAGAATCTCTACAGCCCTGCGGACACCGGCGTCGACACGCATGAGATCGGCTTTCGTGTCATCGACGAAAAGAACGAGCTGCTGCGCGCCGGCGAAATCCGCACCGTGCCCGTCGACGTGCCGGCGAGCACGCTGCAGGCAGTGTGGGACACGGCACTCGCGCGGTGCATGGCCACGTGCTTCGACTCGACCATCGGACAGCTCTGCCCGACCCGGGAAGAATGCATCGGCGGCAAGATCGATCGGTGCATCGTCCCGAATCCGCTCGGCGGCTGCCTGACGCGATTCACGCGCGACCTCGGACCTGGCGTCGGGCCGCGCCCCACGCAGGGCACGACAAGGTCTCTGGACATCGGCATGCAACTGGTGGCCGACACGGATGCAGAGCTTGGCATGGATGGTCAGATGCGACTCGATCCCGGCAGCATCGACGTCGACTACTCCGCGAGCGTCACGGTCGGCGCGAATGTCGATGTCGTAGCCGAGGGTGACCTCGTCACGATCACGACCTCCCTCTCGTCGGGCACGCCTTACACGATGGTGACCCGGCCTCCGAACATCGATCTTTCGCTCGACCTCGTGGCACGCGCGCGCGCCGAGCTCAAGACCGTTTACGCCGGCGTCAACTACGCAGATGGCACGCAGCTGCGCGGGGAGAACTCGCTCGTCGTGCTCGACACGATGAACAATCCGGCGGCGGACGCCACCGGGCTCGTGCGCTTCGGCAAGGGTGCGGAAGTGCTGGGCCTCAACCTGTCGCCCGCCGGAGTCGAGGTGCGCATTCTCGGCGAGCGGCAGACGCTGCTGCAGGACAGCGTGTTCTCCTACGACCTGCGCTACCCCTTCAAGGCGCCGCCCAACACGCCGCAGGTGAATATCCTCGAGCTGAGCGCGCTGACGCCCGAGCTCGCGACTCCGGCCATTCCGGGCTTCGAGTGCGGGATGTGCGATCCGCCCGCACGCAACCGCCCCGAACTCGATGGCACGATCACGAACACGACGCCGGTCGGCACGCGGACCCTGCTCGGAGGCGTCGTCGATAACGGCGGACGCCTGCAGTTGCCGTTCGTCAACGACGGTTTCCAGGACGCCGACGTGGCACGCATCGACTTCGACGCCGACGTGCTCTCCGCCGCGTTGGGCGCACCACTCGGGATCAACATCGACGGCCCGCCGGTCCGCAAGGGATTCGTCGGCTCGCTGCTCGGGCCCACTTACACTGTCGAAGGCAACGTGCTCGACCTCGATCTCGCGAGCTTCCTCAGCATGGCGCAGGAATTCCATTTCGACCCGAACCTGCAGATCGAATTGCGCTTCGACAAGCCGGTCGACGCGCGCCTCGAGTCGGAGGCGGCCTTCGCGACCGTCTCGTCGATCGTCGCACCGATCGGCGAAGACGTGATCTTCCGGCAGCCGGCGGGCGGCGTGACGATCACGCCCACGTACTCCCTTGCACAGAATCGCTTCACGAACGATTCGCGCCTGAAGATCGTGCTCGCACTCCAGGAATCCTGGTATCAGCTGAAGCTCGGCGGGGTCATACCGGACGCGGCAGCGAGCGCATTCGGATTCGGGACCAACGTCGCGCTGCTGCAGCTCACGCCGCAGTTGCACGAGCCCTGGGATGTGTGGACGAGCGATCGCCGGCCTTTCCCGCTCGGCGGCTTCACGACCATCACCGGTACCGCGATCAGCATCGCGACGCCCGATGCGGGCGGAGGCGGAAGTGGTGGCGGTAGTAGTGGCGGCGGCGGCGGTGATTCCGGCGGCGGCGGGGGCGGCGCCATGGGCGTGCTGTCGCTGCTCGCTCTCTGGGTGCTCACGAGCTATCGATGCATACGCCGCGCCGTCCCGGACAAGGGAGCCAGGCCATGAAAGCCATGGCCATGGTCATCGCTGCCGCACTGCTCGCCGGTTGCGCCACCCCCTATCAGGCGAGCGGCTTGCGGGGTGGCTACACGCTGCTGCGCAGCGCAGAAGTCGCGCTCGAACAGCGCTTCGGCTGTGAGGCACGGAAGGTCGTCGACTCATTGCGGCGGAAGCTCGGCCTTGATTAGCCGCGCCGGCGCGGTGCCCTTGTTCACCGCCGCGTGGCATCCGCGTCGGCGGCGCGCATGTCGCAACACACGCCGAACTGCATGCGCCACGCGGCACGTTGTGGCTGCGTCGACCCCCCTACGACGCGCGAGTACACTCACGCACATGACGGGGGACAGCTCGATCACGCAGCTGTTGCACAGCTGGCGGGCCGGCGATCCGGCAGCGGGTGAGCAACTCGCGCCGCTCGTCTACGAAGAACTGCACCGCGTGGCCGCCCGCCTGTTCCGGGGCGAGCGGCCGGGGCACACGCTGCAGCCGACCGCGCTCGTGAACGAAGCCTACCTGCACCTCGTCGGCGCGAATGTCGACTGGCAGGACCGCACACATTTCTACGCCCTCGCGGCACGCATGATGCGCCGGCTGCTGGTCAATCACGCCCTCGCCCGAGACTCGGCCAAGCGAGGTGGCGCCATGCCGCGCGTGACGCTCGATGATTCAGCGGCGATCGGCCACGACCGCGACGAAGAACTACTCTCCCTGGACGCAGCACTTGGCGAGCTCGGCGAACTGGATTCGCGCAAGCTCGAGCTGATCGAGTTGCGCTTTTTCGGCGGCCTCACACTCGAAGAGATGGCGCAGGTCACGGGTGTGTCGACCAGCACGCTCGAACGCGATCTGCGACTCGCCCGCGCGTGGCTCAAGGACCGTCTGTCGAACTGAAGCTGCGCGGCACGCACAGGACGGCGACCGATGACGCCGGAAGAATTCGACGAACTGGAGCGCGACTTCCAGCGGGCGACCGGGCTCGAAGGGCCTGAACGCGAGCGCTTCGTCGCCGCGATGGAAGCGGAGTCGCCGGATCGCGGCAGCCAGTTGCGCCGACTGCTGGCGGCCGACGCAGATCCGGACGAAAGCACGCTGCGCGAACCGATTGCGGCGACGGCCGAAGCACTTTCCGGCGATGCCGCTGATCCGTGGCGGGGCCGGCGCGTCGGCGAATGGACACTGCGTCGGCGTCTGGCCACCGGCGGAATGGGTGCCGTGTTCCTGGCCGATCGCGCGGAACGCGAGTACACGCAACAGGCCGCGCTCAAGCTGATGTCGGCCCAGCTACTCGGGTCGCGCGCCGTCGAACGCTTCCGCGCCGAGCGACAGATTCTGGCGAACCTGAATCACCCTTATATCGCCAAATTGATCGATGGCGGCTCCACCGGGGAAGGGCTGCCGTACTTTGCAATGGAATACGTCGAGGGCGAGCCGCTGGATGCCTATTGCGATCGGCATGCGCTCGATCTGCCAGCAAGGCTCGCCCTCTTCATCAAGGTGTGTGAAGCGGTCGATTATGCGCACCGCAAGCTCGTCGTCCATCGCGATCTCAAGCCAGGCAACATCCTCGTGGACGCAAACGGCGCACCGAGACTGCTCGATTTCGGCATTGCCAAGCTTCTCGAGCTGGCTCCGGGTGAACCCGGCGCCGCGCGGACGATCGGTGGTGCGCGGGCGATGACACCGGAGTATGCGAGCCCGGAGCAGGTTCGGGGCGAGCCCGTCTCGGTCGCGACGGACGTCTACTCTCTCGGTGTACTGCTCTTCCGGCTGCTGACTGGCCAGTCTCCCTACGGGCCCACTCCTGTCCCGGAAGTTGATCTCGCCCGGGCCATCGTGGATACGCCGGCGCGCCGTCCGAGCGTGGCGGTCACGGCTTCACGCTCGCTCTCCGGCATGTCCGCCGGCCTGCGCGGTGTCATCGATGTCGAGCGACTGCGCCGCCATCTCGCCGGTGACCTCGACAACATCGTGCTCAAGAGCCTGCAGAAGGAGCCCGAGCGACGGTACCTGACTGTCGCAGCGCTGGCCGCCGATATTCGACGCTACCTTGCAGACGAACCCGTGGAGGCCCGGGGCGACGCGTGGACCTATCGATCCCGCAAGTTCATTGCGCGCAACACGCGCTGGCTTGCGGCCGTGGCTGCCGCGTTCATCGTGGTCGCGAGCCTTGTCATTTTCCATACGGTACGCGTCGCAACCGAGCGCGATCGGGCGCAGGTGGCGGCCGCCGAGGCGCGGGAGATTTCGTCGTTCCTGGGTGAGCTCTTTCGCAGTGCCTCGCCGTTCGAGACGGCCGGCAACGCGGTTACCGTGACTGAACTGCTCGATCGCGGTCGTGAACGCATAGGACAACTCGATGACCAGCCCGCCGTTCAGGCCGGCCTGGCCGAAATCATGGGGATGAGCTACGCCGCTCTCGATGGGCTGGACAAGGCACAACCGCTGCTGGAGAAGGCAGTCGAACTACGCCAGCGCGACGCCGCTGCACACCCCCTCGAACTCGCAACCGCACTCAGGAACCGGGGCGAGGTACGGCGACTGAGTGGCGCATTTCGCGCCGCCGAAGAGGATCTCAGTCGGGCGGCCACGATTCGCGAACGGCAACTCGGTCGTGTGAGCTCCCCGGTAGCAGACGCTCTCGATCGCCTCGGCGTGGCGATGTTCGATGATGGCCGCGCCAACCAGGCCATCAAAGTGCTGCGCGAGGCGCTCGCCATTCAGCGTCAACTGCGCAAGGACGACGCCCTCACGCTCGACATCCTCAATAATCTCGGCATTTCGCTCGACCGCATAGGTCGCCTCGAGGAGGCCGAGAAAATGATGCGCGGGAATGTGCAGCTCTCCGTCAAGCTCGTTGGTGAGCGCAGTCCGATCACTCTGATCCGGATGGACAACCACGCTCTCGTGCTGATGCGGCTCGACCGCTACGCAGAAGCCCTCCCGGTATTCACTCGGGCACTCGCGCTTTCGCGCCAGGTCTTCCCGCAACCGCACTCGCAAACAGCCCGCCTCGAGGTGACGACAGCGCACGCCCTGCGCTACCTGGGGCGGTTTGCGGAAGCGCGCGCGCTTTACGAAGAAGCGCTCGATACCGCTCGCCGTGCGACCGGAGAGCAGAGCCGGCCCTACCTCATCGCCATGCGTGGCTTCATCCGTCTCGAGATCGATTCCGCCCGTTATGCCGAGGCAGAGCAGCTCACCCGCAAGGCGCTGCCCTTCGCACAGGCAGTCGATGGGGGCGCAGGCCATGACAGTCTCTTGCTGCAGACAAGTCTCGGCGAAATCCTCGTACTGCGGCGCCATTACGCGGAGGCGGAAGTGCTGCTGCGGCAGCCGATGCCGACCGGGGGCGTGATCAATGCTGACAGTGCGCGCACGGCGCGCCAGTTCCTGGCCGTCGCGCTGAGCCATGAGGGACACGAGGCGGAAGCCTCCCGATTGTTCAGGCAGATCATCACCGAGCAGGCCGCCTCCACGGGCGCGGACAGTGCGGCGATGATCTTCCGTCTGAGGGTGGCTGCCGAACATTTCCTTCGAATCGGGCAAGCCGACGAAGCCGTGCGCCTCGCAGGGCGCGCGTACGAGCTCGCCAGGCAGAAGCTGCCGCCCGGCAACTGGCGCGCGGCGCTGGCAACGCTTGGCTATGCGGAGGCGCTCGCGGCCGCCGGTCGCGCTTCGCTGGCCGCACCGCTGCGATCGCACGCGCACGAAGATCTGCTGACCACCTTCGGGGCGGACGACCCGAGGGTACGGCGGGCCGGACTTGCCGGCCCACGGCCCGAATGAAATGCATCCGCGCAGGCATGCCTCGTGTGCCGTTCGCAGGAGCTCAGCGAATAGCCTGCGCGCGCAGGAGTTCGTGAACCTTCTCCGCCGGCCGGCAAAGCCGTGTGCCCTTGGGCGTCACGACGAACGGCCGATTGATCAGGATCGGGTGCGCCATCATCGCGTCGAGCAGCTGATCGTCGGTGAGCGCCGAATCGCCGAGCCCCAGCTCGTCGTAGGGCGAGCCCTTCTGCCGCAGCGCCTCGCGCACGGTGAGCCCGGCGGCGCGGATCATTTCTGCCAGGCGCTCGGCGTCCTGCTCGCGATCTACGTGATCTACGCGGGGCTCAGCCTCGTGCTCTACTTCGTCTTCTGACGCAGCAGATCACGCATGCGTGGCGCCTTGGTGTATGATTGGTGTATGAGCCGCACCAATATCGACATCGACGACAAGGCCGTGGTTGCCGTGATGCGCCGTTATGGATTCGACACCCGACGTGAGGCGGTCAATTTTGCGTTGCGTGCGCTGGCCACTGAGCCCCTGACGGTCTCTGCGGCGCGCAAGCTGCGCGGCTCGGGCTGGATCGGGGACCTGGATGCCCTGCGCAGCAGTCGCGCACTTTGATCCTCATCGACACCTCTGCATGGGTCGAGTTTCTGCGGGATACCGGGTCACCGGCGTGCGAGCGGGTCGATGCACTGCTCGGATCCGGGATGGCGACCTGCGACGCCATTCGCATGGAAGTGCTGGCCGGGGCGCGTGACGACGCGCATGTCCGGCAACTGGCACGGCTGCTCGACCGCGCCACGCTG
>CAUJHX010000124.1 GCA_963204795.1 Pseudomonadota bacterium
CGGGCCCATGAAGGTGACCGAGGCGTTCGTGGCGCACGTCGCACGCTCCTCCGGCCGGAAGATCGTCGCGATTTCGAGCGACCTCGGATCGATGGCGAGCAATGCTTCGGGGAAGCTGTACGCCTATCGCGCCAGCAAGGCGGCACTCAATGCCTGCATGAAATCGCTCGCGATCGATCTCGGTCGCGACCGGGGTCTCCTCGTTGCGGTGCTGCACCCTGGCTGGGTGCGGACCGACATGGGCACGGCGCGCGCGAGCATCGGTGCACCCGAGAGCGTCGCAGGACTGATCAAGGTGATCGAGGGGCTCGATGCCGGAAAGTCTGGTCGCTTCTGGCGCTACGACGGTGCCGAAGTACCGTGGTAGCAGAGTTGCTTGAACTGGTGTTTCAGTGCATTGCGGTCGCCGCACGCTGCCGAAACAGGGCGAGGCAGGCGATGATGAAAAGCAGCAACAGGGATGACGCCGTGTATCGACTAAAGGCCATCCCGCCAGCACTGATTGGCTTGTCGAGAAAGTCGCCGACCACGGCGCCAAGCGGCCGCGTGAGGATGAATGCCGCCCAGAACAGTGTAATGCGCGAAACGCTGGTCAAATAGTATGCGGCGACAACCAGCCCCAGCAGGGTACTGAACACGGCGGCCCCGCCCATGTAACCCAAGCCACCCGTGTCGGCCACCCAGTCGCCCAGCGCGGTGCCCAGAGTCTGGGAGAACATGATGGTCACCCAATAGAACATTTCGGCCGCGGGTGAATTCACGGTGTCGACAGCCACCGACCCCAACGTGCGATGCCAGACGGCGAGGGAGGCAATCAGCAGTACGAACAGCAATGTAGCGCCGCCTGCGTAACCGATTCCCAGGGAGCGGTCCGCGAAATCTGCGAGCGTGGTTCCGACCGTCGTTGTAGCAATGATTGTCGTCCAGTAGAGGAGCGGATGAAAGCGTCGGGCAGCTATCTGCGCTGCCACAGCTGCCAAAAAGATGGCCGCGAAAATGCCGGTGGCGGCGAGGTAGCCGAAATTCATCGACATTGACACTGCGTCGCCGCCCGTTTCGCCCAGTGTGGTGGCAGCGATCTTGATGACCCAGAACAGCAAGGTGAGTTCGGGAACCTTGCTCGCATCCGGTTGCGGCTCTTGCATCGTTGCGCGACCCATTGGGAAAGGACTCAGGCAAATCCTACTGCGTGCCGACCCTCGCGACGTGTGTGCGCGAGAGCGCCGTTGGCGTCGGCACGTAGCGGTGCTCACGAAACAGGTCATAGGCCGTCTGGTAGTACGCAACGGCGAGTGAATCAAGGGCAGGATCTGCGGGCGCGGGAGCGTACGAGTCCGTCGCGGCATCGTAGCGCATGTTCTTCACCGACTTCTTGAGACCAAGTATCGCGAGCGCGCCGTCGCGGTAGATCGCGACGTCGTGATTGTGGCTGAAGAACGCGACGCGATCTTTGGCCGGGGCGTGCCGCACGTCCTGGCCAAAGAACGGCGCACTGTAAGGCAACCCGAGGAGGCCAAGCACGGTGGGTGCGACGTCGATCTGCGTCGTGAGCGTATCGACGCGGCCCGGCGCGAGATATTTCGGAGCGTAGAACAGCATCGGGATACGATAGGTCTTGAGCGGAATATCCTCGCGCCCGTACACCCGCGCGCCGTGATCCGCGACGATCACGAACAGCGTGTCGTCGAACCAGCGGTGTTTCGCCGCTTCGCGCAGCAGATAGGCCTGCGCGTAATCGGCATAGCGCACGCCTGCTTCGCGGCCGCCACCTTCCGGCTTCACGCCGGGCACGCCCGGCCGGAACGTGTAGGGCTTGTGGTTCGAGGTGTTCATGATGATCGCGAAGAAGGGCTTGCCGCTCGTCGCCAGCGTGTCGAAGCGGCGCATCGCGAGGTCATAGAGATCCTCATCGGCAACGCCCCAGATGTTCTCGAAGCGTACCGGTCCGTCGATTGCGCGGCGGTCGGCAACTTCGAAGCCGTTGCCGGCAAAAAAGGCGTTCATGTCGTCGAACTGGCCATAGCCGCCATAGAAAAAACTGGTTTCGTAACCGAGGTCCCGCATCACGCTGCCCCAGTTCGCGATGCCCGCGTTACCGGGGCGATGCAGGATCGAGGTGGACGGGATCGGCGGAATCGAGGCGGTGATCGCTTCGAGACCGCGCACGGTGCGGGTACCCGAGGCGTACATGTTCGCGAACATCAGGCCCTGCTTCGAATAGGCATCGAAGTACGGGGTCCAGTCGCGGTCGCCGCCCCAGGCACGACTGAATTCTGCGCCGAACGACTCGCTCACGACGACTACCACGTTCAGGCGCCCGAGGCCGTCGGGCCGTACCGGGAACGCGCGATCGAGTCCGGCATCGAGGAAGTGGCCGCCGCCCTGCGCGAGTGCGGTGCGCAGCATTTGCAGGTTGGCCTGCGGTTCGCGAGTCGCGTAGAAGGCGTGATAGTCGATCTCGCTCGTGCGCAGGGCATTGAAAAAACTCCCTGCGCCGTTCGCGGCGATCTCGTTCGTGACCCGATTCGTCGAGAAGGTGAAGCTGTCCTTGTCGACCAGCGCGATCGCGGTACCGAGCAGCAGCGCGTAGACAGCGAACACGGCGCTGCGGGCGCGCAGCGTTGTGCTCGCCTGCGTGCCCGCGAGCAGCGGGCGGCGGAGCAAGACCACGGTCGCGATCGAGAGCATCGCCGCAATCGTCGCAACGGTGACCACCGGATAGGCGGTCCAGATGTCGCCGACTACTTCGGTTGGATACAGCAGATAGTCGACCGACACCAGGTTGAATCGCGAATCGAATTCCTCGAAGAAGAAGTACTCGACCGCGGCGAGGAAAGTAAGTCCGAAAAGCGTGAGTCCACTCACTGCGAGCACGGTGAGGCGCATCGGGGTCGAGCGATAGACGCGGTCGGGCAGCAGCCAGGCAACGAGGACGAACGGCGCGAACAGGTACAGGCCCTGCACAGCATCTGCAGCGACACCTGCGACGAGCGCCCCGTACAGACCGGTGTCCGATACATCGGCGACGCGGCCGAACGACCACCACAGCGCCGCGCGCAACAGCAATCCGGCGACGAGATACCAGGCAAATAGCGTGAGGAGCGGGCGAAAGCGCGGCCAGCCGGTTCGCAGCATGTTCAGAAACTCTTGTGTGTCTTGAGGAGAAACTGCACTGACTTGATCGACGGGTCGCCGTCGAGCGGGAAGGCGAGGTCGACGTGCAGCACGTTGCCGAGTGCCGAGCGCGTATTGCCGAACCTCAGGCCGATTCCGACATCGCGCAGCGTGCCGAGTTCCGGCACTGCGAGTGCGCTCGCGCCCCAGGTTCGGCCGACGTCGACGAAAGCCGCCGCGCCGACGCGTGCGAGACGGAAGGGATACCAGTCCGTGAAGTAGCGTCCCTCGATGGTCAGCAGTGCACGCGCCGTGCCGGTCTGGTAGCGCAACGGATAGCCGCGCAGCCCGGCGTCGCCGCCGAGCATCAGCTCGTGATCGAGGTCGAGTGCGCTGCCTGCATCGGCGGCCAAGCCGACAAAGAGCACCGCTTTGTCGCTCGCCCGCCAGAAATAGCGTGAGCTGATCGAGAGCAGCGAGTCACGCAGGCTGCCGCCTTCGATACGCGAGCCCCAGTTACCCGAGATGAAAAGACTCTGGTCGCTCGGCAGCCGGTAGCCGCGGCTCGCGCCGAGCGAAGCCACAAGGGCGTTACCCGTCGCTCCAAACGCGGCCTGCGAGACGCCGAACTCGGCCGAGAGCTGCGTGCCGAAGCGCACGTCTTCAGTCCTGCCGATCTGGTCGAGGTTGTGCGCGGTGACAAAGTCGTCCTGCAGCAGATCGAGTCGGACATAGGGATAGGCGAGAGTGCGATCATCCGGAAGGGGGCCAAGAAGGGCGGTGTCCGCCGGCTCGAAGCGCGCGCGGTCGTAGCGAAAGCCCGCGGTCCAGCGACGCGTCCAGTCGCCGCGCAGCCCAGATGACCAGCCGCGATGGATGTCGAAGGCCTGCCGGTCGGCACGCCAGGCATCCACTCGCGTGCCCAGCACATAGCGGTTCTCGATCTGCGAAAGGGATTGCGCCGACACGCCCGCGCTCCAGCGTGCGTCGAGCTCATAGAAGGGGCGCTCGAGGCCGAGAGTCCAGCCGCTGCCGTCGTCGCTGTCGATGAAGGATGCGTCACTCGTCCAGCGGGAGCCCCAGACAGCGGGGTCGTGCCACGAGAGGCCGATCGACGTACGGTCGACATTGTTGCTGTAGCCGGCGGAGAGCTGCTTGCCGCGACCGAACAGGTTCAGCTCCTCGAGCTCGAAGCCGAGCGAATTGGCGCCCCCCGTGCGCGACAGCGACAGGCCGGGGTTGGTCGTCCAGACGTCTTCGGATCGCACGCGCACGTCGACCACGCCATCGTGCCAGGCGACCGGCCGGATCACCGGTTCGCGCAGGTAACGCTGGCGGCGCAGGGCCCGTTCGGTTTCATCGAGCACCCGGCGCGAGTACGGGTCGCCGCTCGCGAAGAGGAGCTGGGCGCGAATGGTCGACTCGCGCGTCGTGACGTGCAGGCGGTTCACCGCCCGATAGAGCACGGCGTCCTCGCGCGGGTCGCGCTCGTCGAAGATGTCATCGGTTTCGATCGTGATCCGGCCGATGCGCGCGCCGTTACGCTCGAGTTCGGCATCGGTCGGCAGTACAAACGCCGGGTCGTGCGCAACCGTGGCGACATCCGCGAGCACCGGCGGGAGAGCGCCGGGCAGCCACAGCAGGAGGAGGAGTGAGGGGCGGAAGGCACGCATGCACCGGGTTCGACTGACCTGGCAGGCAGAATCAATCGCCGATTGATCTTCGCCCCCCGGCCTGTCTAACCTCGTGCCGATGCGACAGGACGACCGCGCTCTCGTGGCGCGCCTGCTGACCGGCGACGAAAATGCGTTTCGAAGCTTCTTCGACGAGTATTTCGACCGCCTCTACCGCTTTGCGCTGTCGCGCAGGGCGGGGCGCGCCGACCTTGCGGAGGAGGCGGCGCAGCGCACACTGTGTCGTGCGGTACGTGCGCTGTCCCAGTATCGCGGCGACGCTGCACTCTTTACGTGGCTCGCCCAGATCTGCCGCAATGAGCTTGCCGGACTGGGCGAAGCTGAGCGGCGGATCGGCGAGCGCGAGGAGAGTTTCGACGCGAGCGAGCGGGCGCTGCGGCGCGCGGAGGCCGTGGCGGTCGACGAGCCGGCGCCTGAGGAACGCGCGCACGGCAGCGATGCGGCGGGGGAACTGCGACGCGTGCTCGATGAGCTCCCCGGCCGGTACGGCGATATCCTGGAATGGAAGTATCTCGAGGACTGGAGCGTGGAGCAGATCGCGGAGGAGCTGGGCTCGACATTCGAGGCAGCGCAGTCGGCGCTGGCACGCGCCCGCATTGCGCTGCGTTCCGCGCTCGAGGCGCGTGGGCATGACTGGCATGAGTTGCTGCCGTGACTGAAGAGAAGGAAGGCTGGACCGAACTCGACGAGGCGCGTCTGGCGCGCCTCATGCGCTCCGTGCCGCGCGGCATGCCGGACCCGGCGGCGCGCGCGCGCGCGTTCGAGGCGGTGCGTGCGCAGTGGCGGCAGGCACAGTCGCAGGTCGCAAGCTCACGCGCCTCGCGGCGTGCAGGAAGCTGGCTGGCCGTTGCAGCCGTGGCGGTGATTGCGCTCGCAGGAACGCTATGGCTGCAGCCCTTCGCGCCACAGATCGCGAGCCTCGATCGGATGTACGGCAGCGTGAGCGCAGATGACGTCGCCCTCGCCACCGGCGCACGGATCCGCCGCGGGACGACGCTCGCGACCGCTGCTGATTCCGGTGCGTTGCTGCGCTACTCACCGGACCTCACGCTGCGCCTCGATGCCGGCACCCGCGTGACCCTCGCAGATGCGGGCAGCCTGCGGCTCGAAAGCGGCCGCGTGTATGTCACGATCACGCCGGGCGCGGCCGTCTCCTATGTCGTGCATACCGCAGCCGGTGATGTGCGTCACGTCGGTACGCGCTATGTGGTCAGCGCACACGGCACCGGACTCGAAGTGGACGTGCGCGAGGGCATCGTGCAGGTCGAGGTGGGGGCCCGTACGGAACGGGCGGTCGCAGGCGAGGCCCTGCGGATGGGTGCCGGCGGCACCGTCGAGCGTTCGGTCCTGACCGGCGATGCCCAA
>CAUJHX010000125.1 GCA_963204795.1 Pseudomonadota bacterium
AGTCGGCACGGCACGAATCGAGCGTCGCCAAGGTGTTCTGTACGGAGGCCCAGTTCCGCGTCGCGGATCGCTGCGGACAGAGTCTGGGCGGACGCGGGCTGACGGCAGATACGGTCGTCGAGCAGGTGTTCCGGGAAATCCGGGCGTTCCGCATCTATGACGGGCCTTCGGAAGTCCATCGCTGGGCCATCGCCAGATCCATGTTGCGAAAGGCCCGGGCGGAATGAGCCGCACAGCGCGCTTTGACCTCGGCGGGAGGGTGGCCGTCGTCACCGGCGGGGGTCAGGGCATCGGCCGCGCCATCGCGGAGGCGCTGGCCGAGCACGGCGCGAGCGTCGTGGTGTGCGGCCGATCGTGCGCGACGCTGGAAGCCACCGTGAATGTCATCCGTGAAGCGGGTGGCACGGCGCAGCTGCTGCAGATGGATGTCACGTCCGATGAGGATGTAGCGCGTGCGCGGGACTGGTTGCTGCGTGAGTTCGGCGGCATCGACGTACTCGTCAACAATGCCGGCATCAATCCGCACTACGGCACGATCGAGAAGACTTCCCTCGAGGACTGGAACCAGATCCTGGCCGTCAATCTCACCGGCGTCTTCCGCTGCTGCAAGCTGCTCGGCGGCCTCATGCTCGAAAAGGGGGCGGGTTCCATCATCAACATCAGCTCGATCGCCGGTCACGTCGGCCTGAAGCGCCAGGCTCCCTATGGTGCCGCGAAGGGCGGCGTGGAGCAGTTCACCAAGTCGCTGGCCCACGACTGGGCTCAGCACGGCGTGCGCGTCAACGCCATCGCGTATGGCTACGTCGCGACCGACCTGACCGCGGGCGTGCTGAGCCACGAACACATCGGGCCGCGCCTGCTCGCGCGCATTCCCATGGGACGTTTTGCGCGCCTGGAAGAAGTGGCGGGCGCCGCCGTATTCCTGGCCGCCGATGCATCTTCCTATGTCACCGGGCACAGCCTGCGCGTCGATGGCGGCTGGACAGCCACCTGATTGCCACGCACCCACCCGCATGAACATCGCACTGGATGGCCTGAAAGTCCTCGATCTCACCCGGCTGCTGCCCGGCGCGTTCTGTACGCAGTTGTTCGCGGATTTCGGTGCGGACGTGCTGAAGATCGAGCAGCCCGGCACCGGTGATTACAACCGGCAGTTCGCGCCGATCGCAAGGAAGGAATCCGGATCGTTCCTGCTGCTCAACCGCAACAAGCGCAGCATGACGCTGAACCTGAAGGCCGCGGAGGGGCGCGACATTTTCGGCCGCCTCGCGAAGGAGGCCGACGTGATCGTGGAAGGCTTCCGGCCGGGCGTCATGACGCGGCTCGGGCTTGGCTACGAGGCGCTGCAGGCCCTGAACCCGCGCGTCGTGTATTGCGCGATTTCCGGCTTTGGCCAGGACGGCCCGGACGCACTCCGGAGTGGGCACGACCTGAACTACATGGGCATTGCCGGCGCACTGCAGCTCTTCGGCACGCCGCGTACGGGTCCCATGGTGCCGGGCCTGTCGATCGCGGATGTGGGCGGGGGCTCGCTGATGGCTGCATTCGGCATCCTCACTGCGCTCGCGGCGCGCGAGCGGACCGGCAGGGGCCAGTTCGTCGACATCTCCATGACCGACGGGCTGGTGTCGTGGCTGTGCTATCACGCGGCGGATTACCTGTTTGCAGGTGTCGAGCCCCGTGGTGGTGTGCAGCAGTTTCTCGGCGGGGCGCCCTGCTACAACGTGTATCGCTGCGCAGATGGCTTGTACCTGACGCTGGGCATCATCGAGGCGCATTTCTGGCAGCGCTTCTGCGAGCTGATCGGGCGCGAGGATCTCAAGGCCGATCAGTGGCCCGCAGGCGAGGCGGCCGAGCGGCAGTTCGCGTGCCTGCAGGAAATTTTCGCAGCCAGAAACCGTGATCACTGGGTGCAGACGCTGGTCGCGGCCGACATTCCGGCCGGTCCTGTCAACTCGATGGAAGAGGCCTTCCGGGATCCGCAGTTCGTCCATCGCCGCATGCTGCAGCACCTCGAGCATCCGGTCGAAGGTCGCATTCCCCAGCTCGGTTTTCCCATCAAGTTGAGTGACACGCCCGGCGCCATGCGTACACCGCCCCCGCTGCTGGGCCAGCATACGAAGGACGTGTTGCGTGACCTGGGCTACGGCCCCGGGGACATCTCGGCCTTTGCCCGCGACGGCGTGATCTAGAACCATTGGCAGGAGACTTCACATGCGCATTGGCACAGCACTGCTCGCTCCCGGCGGCGATCAATATGGCGGCAAAGGACAGCCTCCGCTCGAGCTGTCGTCCTTCACGAGCAATGCGGCTGAACTCGAAGAGCTCGGCTTCGACAACCTGACCATGCCCGAATACGGGCACGATCCCTTCGTGCCGCTCGGGCTGGCCGCCGAGCACACGCAGCGTGTGCAGCTTGCGACCAATGTTGCCGTGGCGTTTCCGAGAAGCCCGCTGGTGACGGCGCAGGCTGCATGGGTCCTGCAGACCTTCTCGAAGGGCCGCTTCAGTCTCGGCCTCGGCAGCCAGGTGAAGGGACATAATGAGCGGCGTTACTCGACGCCCTGGACGGGTGCCCCCGGGCCGCGCATGCGTGAGTACTTCCTGTGCCTGAAAGCCATCTTCGCGAGTTTCCAGAACCCCGCGAAGCCCAGCTATTTCGAGGGCCAGCATTATCGCTTCACGATGCTGCCGCCCTTTTTCAACCCGGGGCCGATCGAACATCCGCACGTGCCGCTGTATGCCGCGGCAGTCAATCCCTACATGGTGAAGATGGCTGGAGAACTCTGCGATGGCGTGCGGCTGCATCCGGTGGCGACCTTCCGCTACGCGCGCGACGTGCTGATTCCGGCGATTGCCGCGGGTGCGGCGCGAGCCGGGCGTGATCCATCGGGGTTTGACCTGATCGGCACGCCGTTCACGGCCTTCGGCCGCACGGAAGCCGAGGTTGCGAAGGCCGTGGAGACGGTGCGCAAGCAGATCGCCTTCTACGCCTCGACCCGCTCCTACCATCCCGTGCTTGCCCATCACGGCTGGGAGGGTATCGGGATGGAACTGCACCGGCTGTCGGTGGCCGGTGACTGGGCGAAGATGCCGCAACTCATCACCGACGAGATGCTGGACGCCTGGGTGCTGATCGGTACCTACGACCGGATTGCCGATGCCCTGCGTGCCAAGGCGAACGCCATCTTTCCCGCCGTACACATCAACTTCACGAGCGAGGAACGGCGCGACACGGCCATGTTGCGCGAGGTCGTGCAGCGCGTGCACGCCATCTGAGTCGCCCGATGACCCATTTCGACTGGCAGTTGCCCGACACCTTCAATTTCGGCCGGGACGTGGTCGACGCGATCGCAGACGCCGAGCCGGAGAAGCTGGCGTTGATCTGGTGCGATCAGTCTGGAAGGGAGCAGCGCTTCACCTTCAGGGATATTTCGCGACGCTCGAACCAACTCGCCGCGCTCCTCGCCGCCGAAGGCGTGCGTCGGGGAGATCGTGTGCTCGTCATGCTGCCGCGCCTGCCGCAGTGGCAGATCGCGATGGTCGGCTGTCTGAAGCTCGGAGCCGTGCCAATTCCCTGCATCGAGATGTTGACTGAAAAGGATGTGCAGTATCGGGTGAGCAAGGCGCAGGCGGTCGCGGCGATCACCACCGCTGCGAGCGTCGGCAAATTCGCGGGTGCGACCGGCCTGCGAGCACGCGTGGCGGTGGGCGGTGCGCCGGGCTGGCACGACTTCGATCAGGCGCTGGACACCCAGCCCACGGAGTTCACCTGCGCCGATACGGGCATCGAGGATCCAGCGATCATCTACTTCACCTCGGGGTCCACGGGACTGCCCAAGGGTGTGACACACGCCTCGCGAGCGCTCTACTGCTGGCGCGGCTCGGCGCGCGACTGGCTCGATCTCCGCCGTGACGATCTGATGTGGTGTACCGCTGATACGGGTTGGTCCAAGGCCGGCACCAGTATCCTGTTCGGGCCCTGGTCGCAGGGCGCAGCCGTGCTCTTCTACGACGGGCGCTTCGATGCGGCCGAGCGCCTGCGGCTGATCGCCCGTTACCGGGTGAGCGTGTTCTGTGGCGCAGCGACCGAGTTCAGGCACCTCGTCAACGAGGATCTCCGGGGTGCGGATCTCGGCCAGCTGCGGCTGGCCGTTTCAGCCGGAGAATCGGTGAATCCTGACATCACCCGGCGCTGGCAGGAGCTGACCGGGATTGCGCTGCGCGAGGCCTACGGCCAGACCGAAACGCTCATGACGGTGGGCAATGCGGTCGGACAGCCGACGCGGGAAGGCTCCATGGGCCGGCCGCTGTGCGGGTGCCGCATGGCCGTGCTCGATCCCGAGGGCCGGCCCCTGCCGCCGGGCGAGCGAGGCCAGCTGGCACTGGCGCTACCGAACCCGCAACTCATGCTCGGTTACTGGGCAGAGCCCGAGCGCACCGCGCGCGCATTCTCCTCTCACGATGGCGTGAAGTACTTCCTGACCGGCGATCTCGCGCATCGGGATGAGGAAGGCTTTCTCTACTACGACGGACGTGTCGATGACATCATCAGCTCGGCCGGTTATCGCATCGGGCCGATCGAGGTGGAGAACGCACTGCAGGAGCATCCGGCCGTGACCGAGTGCGCGGTGATCGGCAGCCCTGATGCCGAACGCGGCGAGATCGTGAAGGCCTTCGTGGTGCTGCGAAACGGCTTTGCACCCTCCGAGGCACTGAAACTCGAGTTGCAGGAGCATGTGAAGACAGCCACGGCTCCGTACAAGTACCCGCGCGCCATCGAGTTCAGGACCGAGTTGCCGAAGAGCGCGGCGGGCAAGCTCCTGCGGCGTGTGCTGCGTGACGCCGAGGCCCGCTGAATGAAATCCTGGAGTGACAGCACATGCGCCTGAAAGACAAAGTCGCCGTCGTGACGGGTGCGGGATCCGGTATCGGGCGGGCGACCGTGGAGCTGTTCGCGGCCGAGGGCGCCATGGTGATCGCAGGCGACTGCAATGCCCGCATGCTCGAGGACGCAGTCGGCGCGATCCGCGCTGCGGGTGGCAGGATCGTCGGAGTAACCGGCGATGTGGCCGTGCGCGCCGAAGCCGAGGCCCTGATCGACCGGGCGGTCGGTGAATACGGTCGGCTCGATGTGCTCGTCAACAATGCCGGCGTGATGGACTACAACCATGGTGTCGGATCGGTGCCCGACGAGGTATGGGAGCGCCTGCTCGCGATCAACCTCACGGGGCCGATGTTCACGAGCCGTCGCGCCGTGCAGAGCATGCTGACCGGTGGCGGCGCCATCGTGAACGTGGTCTCGGCGGCCGGCGAGAGTGGCGCCGTGGCCGGTGCGGCCTATACGGCGGCGAAGCACGGACTGCTCGGTCTGACCCGCAATACCGCGTGGATGTACGCGAAAAACGACATACGCTGCAACGCCATTCTTCCGGGTGGCGTGCGCACCGCCATCGTGTCGGACATGGATATGAAGCAGTGGGACCCGGAGGGCAGCCAGCGCGTAGCGGCTTTCCATGCCACCATGCCGAGGCTTCTCGAGCCGGTCGATATTGCCCGGCTGGTGCTGTTTCTCGCGAGCGACGAGGCGCGCCACGTGAATGGTGCTGCGGTCGCGGCCGACGGTGGCTGGCTTGCCAGCTGACCGGATGCCCGCAGGCCCGGTCATCGTCCGATCAGACGAGGAGGCCGGTGGGGGCCTCGCATAGATTCGACGCGATACGCCGCAGCCACTGCGGACACTGGACGGGGTAGACATGGCGCCGGGCACTTTCGCGCAGAGCACTTCCGCAGCGAGCCTCAGTGTGACGCCGGCCGAGGGCCGCCGGGGCGGCCACTGGTTCTCGACCAATCCCGACAAGGCCTGGGGCGAGAAGTTCTTCCTTGCCTATTTGCCGTATTTCTTCGCCCTGAACTACTCGAAGCAGCTCATGGGCTGGATGAACGTGGGTACGTTCTGGCACGTCACCCAGAATCTGGCGCTGCTGCTGCCGCTCATCGTGATCCCCGCCGTCCTGAGGCCGACCGTTACCGGCCGGGCATGGTGGGACAACTACGCGGTCAAGATGGTGTTGTGGATGTTTGCCTACAACTTCGTCGTGACTTATTTCGGTTGCGAGTACTTCTTCGACGTGCTCGGCATGGTGTATTACTTCCCGCAGGTGTCCGTGTCGCTGGACTCGGCGCTGGTCGGCAGCGGCGAGCAGGTCATCCCGATCGGCATGTATTTCAATGCGCCGGCCTTCTTTGTCGTGTATCACACCATCGCGGTGCTGCTGATGCGGCGCGTGCGTACCATCGAAGTGGGGGCGCTCAAGCCCGTGCTGACGGTCGTGACGGTCGTGGCGGTCGCCTACCTGATGGCCTTCCTCGAGACCCGCCTGGTCGCGACCGATGCCAACAAGCCGTACTTCTGGTACCAGGACCTCGGCTGGATGCTGAAGTACGGGTCGATCTTCTATGCCTGCTACTTCCTGCCGAGTTTTCCGATGGTGTTCACGCTCGAGGAGCAAGCGGGCGACCGATGGGCGCTGAGCCGGGTCGTGTTCGAAGCGCTTGCCGCCGCCGCCATGGTGCTCGTGCTGATCGACTTCGCCACTCACTTCATGCGCCAGGCCTGAGCAGCGCTGCACGATGCACATCATCGATCTGCAGGACTCACGCAACCGGATTCCCTTCAGGATCCTGCGCCTGCACGCCGATGTGATCGGTGATGACCCGTACCTGTTGAGCGACGAGCGGAGTTACAGCTTCAACCAGGGCAATGCCGTCGTGAACGCGTACGCGCACGGGTTGCGCCGGCTGGGCCTGCGGGCGGGCGAACGGCTGATGATCTACATGCACAGTTGCGTGGAGTTCGTGCTGCTGACGCTCGCGGCGAACAAGCTCGGCGCGCAGTGGGTGCCGGTGAACACCGACTATCGTGGCGACTGGCTGGTCGAGACGATCAACGCGAGCAAGGGCGCGGTGCTCGCGACCGATGCGAACCTGCTCGAGAGACTGCGGCCGGTGGAGCACGAACTCCGCTATGGCCGGCTGTTGTTGCGCGGCCCGGCAGACTCGGCCGGCGAGGGATTCGCCCGCCGCGGCGTCATGTCATTCGATGAGCTGGCGGACCATTCCGACGCGGAACCCGAAACGAAGCATATCGGTTACGGCGATCCGGCCGCGGTGCTCTGGACCTCAGGCACGACGGGCCGGCCGAAGGGCGTGATCCAGAGCCACAACGTGTGGATCCGCGCGGCCGTGAACAACGACAGGCTCTATGGAACGCGCGCCGGGGACGTGACCTACAACTGCCTGCCGCTGTACAACTCGGCCGCGTGGGTGGCCAACATCTATCGGTCGCTCACGACCGGCATTCCCTGCGCACTCGATGAGCAGTTTTCCGTCTCGAAGTTCTGGGATCGCATCCGCCATTACGGCGCGACACAGACCATGACTCTCGGGGCGATGCACATGTTCCTCTGGAACGAGCCACGCAGGGCTGATGACGCGGACAACCCGTTGCGGGTCGCGAGCATGGTGCCCATGCCACAAAAGCTCATTGCGCCTTTCTGCGAGCGGTTCGGGATGGAGGCTATC
>CAUJHX010000126.1 GCA_963204795.1 Pseudomonadota bacterium
CCAGTCGTTTCGGCATAAGGGCCTGAGGCGGTTCCACGAATCCGGCAGTGCAGCGGGGATTCAGCCCAAGCACTCGAAGCGCTTGAGAATGCTGCTGGTGGCTTTGGAGACGGCGCAAACCATTGCCGATATGGATGTCCCGGGATTTAACCTTCACGCGTTGAAGGGGCAGGGCAAGGGCCGTTGGTCCGTTTGGGTCAATGGCAACTGGCGCGTGACCTTCGAGTTTCGGGAAGGACACGCCTATGTGCTTGATTATGAGGATTACCACTGATGGCCATGCATAACCCTCCGCACCCCGGTGAGTTCATTCTCGAGGTTTATCTTGAACCTCATGGCATTACCGGCCGCGAGCTCGCTTCCAAACTCGGGGTGTCGGCATCGACACTTAACCGAGTACTTACGGGCAAGAGCGGGGTGAGCCCCGAGATGGCGCTGCGCCTGTCCAAGTGCTTGGGGCGCTCTCCGGAAAGCTGGCTGGCCATGCAGCACGGCCATGACCTGTGGGAGGCCAGGAGGCGCGTCAAGCTGAGTGACGTCGAGCAACTGAAGGTCGGCGCAGCCTAACAACGCGATGCAGCGGGCCGTGACAGGGAAAGCGGGGCGCGCCGAGAGCGCGACGAGAGCGCGACGAGATATTCTGCGCCCTCGGCGCGCGGCCGCTGATCGCAATCGTTAGGCCTCACAGGGCGGCACTCGCGAAGCCCGCCACTCTGAGCAGCCCTTGCCACTACCATGCGCTCACGCGCTATCAAGGAGTGATCTGTGAGTGACGTAGCAGTGAACGACAGTCCCGAGTCCAAGAAAGCGGTCTTTCGCCGATTGGTGGAGATATACGCAGTGGGCGATCTTTCAGCGCTCGACCAGCTCATCGCCCCGAACTACATCGGGCATGCCTCTGCAGGTGACCGCGACCTGGAAGGTTTTCGTCAGAGCATCAAGTACTTCCACAATCTCTTCGTTTATGGCAAGGACTCCTTCGAAGTCAACGACCAGTTCGTTGAGGGCGAGAAGGTCGCTACACGGATGACGGCACACGTGAAAATGCGCGCAACCGGCGAACCGGTCACGCTAATCGGCATCAACATCGCGCGCATCGTGGACGGCAAGCTCGTGGAGGAGTGGAATACGTGGGAGCAGCTGCAGGTTCCAAAAAGCCAGGAGCGGGGGTGAGGCCAAACCCTTCGTTGCACCGGACGTTCAACAGCCGGCTTCGCCGTCTGTTGCCCGCGGGTGAACTCAAACGGTATGAGAAGTGGCAGGACATAGCGACGCTATACCGGGCCGCCAGGGCTGCGTGCGATTGCGGGCTTTCATGACGAGGCTCTGTCGGGCCAGTGGAAGGGCTATCGCTCGTCTCGGCTGGGATTGCAGTATCGAGTGATATACCGCCTGCACGCTACGGAACTGCTGTTTCGCGTGGAGGCGGTCACCCCACGCGACTATCGGAGGCCAAGGTGAAGCAGTATCGTCCAGCTAAGCGCAGAACTCAGGTGTCGGTTGGCGACTCGGTTCGCATTGTGCGCGAGCTTCAGGGACTCAGCCAGAACGAATTGGCAAAGATCACGCGGATTCCTCAGACCACCATTTCTGCCATTGAGAATGATCGATTGCGACTGGGGGTCGAGCGTGCCAAGGTACTAGCGAAGGCATTGAAGTGCCATCCAGCGGTCCTGGTATTCCCTGGCTGGGAAGCTCCAGAGCAATCTGCGGCATAGCAACGCGATGCAGCTGACCGTGTCAGGGTATTCGAAGCGCGCCGAGAGCGCTGAGAAAGATTGTGCGCTCTCGGCGCGCAACCAACCTCATCGTGCGGCCGCTGATCGCGAACGTTATACAGCGGCTTGACGGACCCGTGGCACCCCGCGACACTTTGACCTGCACTTCGAGATTGTCGGTCTGATCTCGTATGCGGAAACCTTCGTCACAGGAAGCGCTATTCGTGAGATGGCCCGCCTCCGCAAGTTCTACGGCCGCGGCAGGTGGCGAAAGAGAAAGGGTATCGCCGCGGTTCATTTGCACGACGGTACGCTACGAAGCGCCGGGATACATTGGTAGGAGGCGAGAAGTATTGGGATCGCAAAGAGTTCAAGATCAGCCGTGATATGGGCTGATCCTATGGCAGCAGCACGTGAGAAATTCGTGGTTTGCATCGGAAACGAGGGCTGCGAAGCAGCGCTTGAGCCGCGGAAAATCTACCGGGCACTTCCGGATGCGGACGCAGCTCGCCATTACCAATTGCGCGTCATTGATGAATCTGGTGGGGACTATCTCTATCCGGAGTCTTTGCGACGCGCGGTTCTGGCCGCCGTCTAACCGGCCGTTGTCATCGCCGGTTCCTCAGAAGTTCCCTGGACTTGTTGTGCGACTACTCGCGAGGAATTCCCGATGAACTACACCGGTCAATGCATGTGCGGCGCCGTCAGGTACGAAGTCTCGGGCGATCCACACTGGGTGGCGGTCTGTCATTGCAGAGATTGCCAACGTAGTGCCGGCGCTCCGCTGGTTACCTGGGCCATATTTCGTGAGGCCGACGTGAAGGTCACAACGGGCGCACCGAAAGCCATCAATTCATCCGGTGCCGCTTTTCGTTCCTTCTGCCCTGAATGCGGCACGGGCTTGTTCTATCGCAACGCCCGCAATCTACCGGGCCTTATCGACATCCAGGTTTCCACCTTCGACGATCCGGGCGCGCTACCGCCCACGGTTCAGGTACAAACCGCTGAACGGCAGTCCTGGGTTCCACACTTGGGCACACTGGCAGCGTATGAGCGGTACCCGTCGGGTCCACAGGACCACCGCTGAGCCTGAGTGTCAGGCTCAATTTGCAGTCAGGGAGCGGGTCGTGAGCTTGCGACTGAAGTTGCAGATCTTCTTCTTTCTTGTTTTTTTCCTCCCCGGAGCGTTCTCCGTTGGCTACTCCCTCAAACTTCTCGCGAGCACAGTCCGTTTGACCGGTGAGGGGATAACAACCACAGGAGCAATTACAAGATATGAGCGACAAGAAAATTTGCGGCGTGTCGGGCGACGATTTTGTCCGATAGTGGAGTTCTATCATGACGGTAGCCTTCATCAGTTTATTGACGATTGGTGCAATAAATCGCAAATGCGTAATCCACCCGGTTCAGCAGTAAATGTAATATTCAGGGCAAACAACCCGTCCACGGCTCGCATCAATGAATTCATGGTGCTTTACGGCAAGAGCTTGTTCATCGGTGTCATTGGATCACCTTTTCTGTTACTGGGGATTGTCCTTGTCTTTCGGGTTCGGTGACCGCGAACGCCACATAAGAATTCAATCAGGCCGAGGCCGCTTCGCGCCGCGGCGCGAGTCAGGCGCTCGGCGTCATGGTTCCATTCAACCATGCTGCAGGAAATCGCCCGTAGGCGCACGGCACTCTTCTTCACCCCCGGCTTGGGTTCCTGGTACCCGATATCGCCATTGACGCTGCAGCGGCGTCTCGCCATACTGCCCGGATGATCGAGCACGTTCACACGGCGCGCTGCTGGTGGTGGCGACCCTCCTGACGGGGTGGGCGCTGACGTGACCGACTAGTCTGCAATTCAACCAGCTTCAAGGTTTCGATACGACAAGGCCCATCTCCGTCCCGGACGGTGATGGGTTTTTTTGTTGCGCGCTGGTGTGGATGACGGGTGAGAGGAATGCGTAAGACCTACGATATTGCGGGAGACCTCGATACGCCAGTATCGGCGTTCATGAAGCTCGGCGCGTTCCAGCCGCGCTTCCTCCTCGAGAGCGTCGAGGGCGGCGAGCGGCTCGGGCGTTATTCGTTCATCGGCTTTGGAGACAGTGTCGAGTTCCGGCTCGACAGCGATGCCTTGTACCTGAATGGTGTGCGGAATGCTGTTCCCGCCGATCGCAACGCGCTGCTCGCGGGCCTGCGCGACGCGCTGGCGCGTGTGGCACGACCGCAGCCCGAGCCTGCTCACGTGCCGCTCGCTGGTGGCCTGGTCGGTTACGCTGCCTATGATGTCGTGCGCTGGTTCGAGAGATTGCCGACGCATGCGAGCCCGATCGCGGGCACGCCGCTCATGCACTATGTGGCGCCGCGCTCGATGCTCGTGTTCGATCATCTGACGCGCGGGATCTCCGTGCTGCACGCAGGTCCAGAAAGCGAGCGCGAGTCGCTGCGACGTGAGATCGTGCGGGCGCTGCGCGGCGGTCTGCCGAACGGTGTGGCACGCGGTAGTCACGGTGCACCCACGCCCTCGCTGGCGCGCGGCGAGTACATCGAAAGGGTCAGGCGTGCGAAGGAGGCGATTGCCGCGGGCGATGTGTACCAGCTCGTGCTGTCGGCCAAGTTTGCCGGCCGGCACGATCTCGATCCGTTCCAGGTCTACCGTGCGCTACGCCTGATCAACCCTTCCCCGTACCTCTACTACTGCCGACTCGGCGAGCACACCGTAGTCGGCTCCTCGCCCGAGGCGCTCGTGAAGCTGCAGGAGGGCAAGGCGCAGCTGCGGCCTATTGCGGGTACGCGACCGCGCTCTGACGATCCGGCGACCGATGCCGCGCACGAGGCGGCACTGCGCGCCGATCCCAAGGAAAATGCTGAGCATGTAATGCTCGTGGATCTCGCGCGCAATGATCTCGGGCGCGTCGCGCAGAGCGGCAGTGTCAGGGTTGCACCGTATCGCGCGATCGAGCGCTACAGCCACGTGATGCACATGGTGAGCGGCGTGCACGGCACGCTCGCGCCGGGACGCGATGCGTTCGACCTGTTTGCGGCGGCATTTCCCGCGGGCACGCTGGTGGGTGCTCCGAAAGTGCGCGCGATGCAGCTGATCGACGAACTCGAGCCCGTGCGGCGTGGTCTCTACGGCGGCACCATCGGCTACTTTGGCGCGCAGGGCGACATGGACCAGGCGATCACGATCCGCACGCTCGTCTTCAAGGGGGACGAGTACAGCTTCCAGGCGGGCGCCGGCATCGTGGCTGACAGCGACCCTGATGCCGAATACGACGAAGTGCGTGCCAAGGGCGCGGCGCTCGTGCGCGCGCTCGCGCTCGCGGAGGAAGGGCTGTGAGCGCGCGGCTGCTGCTGATCGACAACTATGATTCCTTCACCTACAACCTGGTGCAGGCGTTCATGGTCCTCGGTGCGGAGGTCACCGTGTTTCGCAACGACGCGATCGACGTCGAGGCGGCACGCCGGCTCGCGCCGTCGCACCTCTGCATTTCGCCGGGGCCCGGCACGCCGCGCGACGCGGGTGTGTCGATGGACATGATCCGCGCGTTCGCCGGCCGCGTACCGGTGCTCGGCGTGTGTCTGGGGCACCAGTCGATTGTCGAGGTGTTTGGCGGCGAGGTAGTGCGCGCCGGGCGGCTGATGCATGGCAAGACTTCAGAGATCGAGCACGACGGTCGTGGCGTGTTCGCGGGCCTGCCGCGGCCCTGCGTCGTCGGCCGCTATCATTCACTGATCGCGGCGCCCGCGTCGCTGCCCGCCGTGCTCGAGATCAGCGCGCGCACCGCGCAGGGCGAGATCATGGGCGTGAGACACCGGGAGTTGGCTGTCGAGGGCGTGCAATTCCACCCGGAGAGCGTGCTGACACCGGACGGCCCACGGCTGCTGGCGAATTTTCTTGGGGTGCGCCATGCGTGAGCTGTTGCAGCGTCTGATCGACCGACAGGATCTCGATGAGGCGGGTGCGGGCGCTCTGCTCGCCGTGCTCACCGACGAGAACACGCCACCCGCCGCGGCGGGCGCGCTGCTCGCCGCGCTGCAAGCGAAGGGAGTCGCTGCATGCGAACTGCGTGGCTTTGCGCTCGGCATGCGCGCGCGCGCCCGTCGTCCATTGATTGCGCCCGGCACGCCCGCGGTCGATATCGTCGGCACCGGCGGCGACAACTCCGGCAGCGTGAATCTGTCGACGGGTAGCGCACTGCTGGCCGCGGCCAGCGGCGTGCGCGTCGTCAAGCATGGCAACCGGTCGATCTCGAGTCGCACCGGCAGTGCCGACGTGCTCGAGGCGTTAGGTCTGCCGCTGCCGCTCGATGAACGTGCTGCGGGCGCGCTGCTCGATGCCTGCGGCTTCACCTACCTCTTCGCGCCCCATTACCATCCCGCGATGAAGGCCATTGCACCCGTGCGCTCGGCGCTTGGCGTGCGCACCGTCTTCAATATTCTCGGGCCGTTGATGAATCCGGCTGAACCAGCCTTTCACCTGCTTGGTGCCTACAGTCCCGCGGTGGCGAAGCTGATGGCTGACACTCTCGCGGGTATGCCGATCGAGCGGGCCTTCGTGGTGCACGGCGCTGAGGGTTGGGACGAGCCGACTCCAGTCGGTGCATTCCTTCTGTACGACGTGCGACCCGGCAAGGTCGTCGAGATGGTGCGCGATCCGCAGGAAGTGGGTATCGCGCGCTGCGTGCCCGCCGCACTCGCGGGTGGTGACGCAGCCTTCAACGCAGCGCGCCTGGCGAGCACGTTGCGCGGGGAGGATCGCGGTGCCATGCGGGATGCCGTGACGCTCGGTACGGGCCTCGCCCTCGAGCTGATGGGCGAAGCGCCTGCGCTGCGCGACGGGATCGCGCAGGCGGCGGCGGCCATCGACGACGGACGTGCGGGTCGCACGCTCGACGTGCTTGCCGCACGCGGTGCGCCGTTGGGCGCCGGGGCGCGTGCATGAGTGCGAACTTTCTTGCGACGATGGCCGCGGCGAGTCGTGCCCGCATGCAGAGCGCACTCGCCACCTGTGCGCGGGCGGAAATGGAGCGCCGCGCATTTGCCTCTCCTGCGCCGCCCTCCCTCATGCTCTCATCACGCGGCTTCGACATCATCGCCGAGACGAAACTCCGTTCACCGGCTGTGGGCGCGCTGCGCGCAGCAGCGGATGAGGATATCGCCGCCCGCGTACAAGCCTATGCTGCCGCAGGAGCTGCGGCTGTTTCCGTACTCACCGAGCCGAGCCGCTTCGACGGCTCGCTGCAGCATCTCGGGCAGGCTGCTGCGGCGCTCGTGTCGACGCGCGTGCCCACCATGCGCAAGGATTTTCTCGTCGATCCGTATCAGGTGATGGAAGCGCGTGTCGCCGGGGCGGGCGGCGTGCTCGTGATCCTGCGCATGGACGCGCGGAGGGACAACGAAGCGCTTATGGATGCGGCGGGCGCGCTCGATCTCTTCGTGCTGCTCGAGGCGTTTGATGAAGCAGACCTCGATCTCGCGGGCGAGCTCGCGGAAGGAATTGGCGGGCCTGTTACCGGCATTGCCGTGCCAGTGCTCGTCGGTCTCAACTGCCGGGATCTAGTGACTTTGCAGGTCGTGCCAGGTCGTCTTGAGGGGCTTGCTCCGCGCCTGCCGCAAGGGATACCGGGCGTAGCCGAGAGTGGTCTTGACGATGCACAGGATGCGGCAAGGATCGCGGCCGCGGGCTACCAACTCGCACTCGTTGGCAGC
The DNA here is from genome assembly GCA_963204795.1 of Pseudomonadota bacterium. Taxonomy (GTDB): domain Bacteria; phylum Pseudomonadota; class Gammaproteobacteria; order Steroidobacterales; family Steroidobacteraceae; genus CADEFQ01. The sequence goes on from CAUJHX010000126.1 coordinate 7,422, forward strand.
GCACTCATGAAACACGCGGCACCGGGCGCGCTGCTCGCCGCGATGCTTGCGTCAGGGCGCGGAGCGTGCGCGCGAGGGCGGTCGCATGGCTGATGCGCCCCTGTGGGTGAAGATCTGCGGCTCGACGACGGCCGTTGCGGTCGCTGCGGCGATCGAAGCGGGCGCCGACGCGGTGGGCTTCGTTTTTGCGCCATCCGTACGGCGCGTCTCAACCTCGCAGGCGGCGAAACTTGCGGCACCGGCGCGCGGCCGGGTGCGTTGTGTCGCAGTGATGCAGCATCCCGAGCCGGACGAGGTCGCCGAGGTGCTGACGGAGTTCCGGCCTGATGTGCTGCAGACGGATGCCGGTGATCTTGCCGCACTCGAATTGCCGGCGTCGCTCGAGCGCTTGCCGGTGCTGCGTGCCGGGCGGAAGCTCCCGCCGTCACTGCCTGCGCGTGCATTGTTTGAGGGCCCCGCGAGCGGTGCGGGCGCCGTGTCCGACTGGGCGCGCGCTGCGGAGCTGCGCGCGCAAGGTATCGAGCTCGTGCTGGCTGGAGGCCTCAACGAGGTCAACGTCGATGCTGCGATACGCACGGTGCGGCCCTGGGGCGTGGATGTGTCGAGCGGCGTCGAGAGCGCGCCGGGGATCAAGAGTGCGGAAATGATTGCACGTTTCGTGGCGGCGGCGCGGGTCGCCTGCCGGGAGATCTGAACGATGTCATTGCTGGAGAAACAGGATCGCGAGCGGCTCCTCGCCGACTCGATCGCAGGAAGGTTTCCTGACGCGCGTGGCCGCTTCGGGCCGTTTGGCGGGCGTTTCGTGCCCGAGACGCTGATACCCGCGATCGAGGGCCTCGAGGCGGGCATGCGGATTCATCTGCACGCGCCCGATTTTCAGCGTGAACTCGCAGATGAGCTGAAAAGCTGGGTGGGACGGCCGACAGCGCTCACACATGCCCGTCACCTTGGCGCACGCTGGGATGCCGACGTGTGGCTCAAGCGCGAGGACCTTGCCCACACCGGTGCGCACAAGATCAACAACGCGATCGGTCAGGCACTGCTGGCAAGGCGGCTCGGGGCGAAGCGCGTCATTGCCGAGACGGGTGCCGGCCAGCATGGCGTCGCAAGCGCTGCCGCCTGCGCGCGCGTCGGCCTGCCGTGCACGGTCTACATGGGTGCGGTCGACATGGAGAGGCAGGCGCCGAACGTCGGACGCATGCGGTTGCTCGGTGCCGAAGTCGTGCCGGTCACCGCGGGGGATGCGACGCTGCGCGCCGCAGTCGACGAGGCGCTGCGCGACTGGGTCACGGATCCACTCGGTACCTACTACCTGCTCGGATCCGCGATCGGGCCGCATCCATATCCCTATCTCGTGCGCGAACTGCAGGCCATCATCGGCCGCGAGGCGCGCGCACAGCTGCTCGAAGCGGCGGGTTCCCTTCCCGATGCGCTGTTCGCGTGCGTCGGCGGCGGTTCGAACTCCATCGGTCTCTTCCATCCTTTCATCGCCGATGCTTCCGTCGAGATCATCGGTATCGAGGCGGGTGGTCGCGGCCGCGCGCTCGGGGAGAATTCGGCATCACTCGGTCTCGGGCGCCCAGGCGTGTTGCAGGGCGCCTATTCATTGCTGCTGCAGGACCCGCACGGCCAGATCCAGGAGACCCACTCGATTTCTGCGGGCCTCGACTATCCCGGCGTCGGCCCCGAGCATGCGCTGCTGCAGGCAGCGGGCCGGGTGCGCTACGAGATGGCGAGCGATGACGAGGCGCTCGCCGCCGTGAAGGAATGTTGCGAGGCGGAGGGCATTCTGCCGGCGCTTGAGAGCGCGCACGCGCTCGCCGGCGCGCGGCGCTGGGCGACTGCGCATCCGGGCAGACGGATCCTGATTGGGCTTTCAGGGCGCGGCGACAAGGACATGCCAACCTTGCAACGCACGCTCATCGCGCAACTTGAAGCCCAGGCAAGACGGGGGGTCGCATGACAGCCGTTGCCAGCGCACCGCACGAGCGCATCAGTGCGGCAATCCGCAGAGCCTCCGGTCGCGGACCCGCACTCGTGGCGTTCATGACTGCGGGTTTTCCCCGGCGGGAACAGTTCCGCGCGCAACTTGCAGCCGTGGCGGCCGTTGCCGATGTGGTCGAGATCGGCGTGCCCTTCACAGACCCCATGGCCGATGGCCTCACGATCCAGCGCTCGAGCCGCGAGGCGCTCGCGCAGGGCGTCACCCTGCGCTGGATCCTCGACGAACTGGCCGCGATGCAGGCCGTCGAGGCACCACTTCTCCTGATGAGCTATCTCAATCCACTGATGGCATTCGGCTACGCAGAACTCGCCGTGGCGGCGGAGCGGGCGCGGATTGCGGGCTTCATCGTTCCCGATCTGCCGTTCGACGAGGGCGGTGAACTGCGGCTCGCGCTCGAGGGGTGCGGGATCGCGCTCGTGCAGATGGCGACTCCCGTCACGACGCCGGAGCGTCACGCGAAAGTGTGCGGTGCGAGCCGCGGCTTCGTGTACGCCGTGACGATGACCGGGACGACCGGCAGAAACGTCGCCGTACCCGATGACGTGATCGCGTATCTCGATCGTGTGCGCGCTGCCTCGCCGGTGCCCGTTTGCGCCGGGTTCGGCATCCGCTCGCGCGAGCAGGTCGCGCGGCTCGCCGGTCACGTCGAT
>CAUJHX010000127.1 GCA_963204795.1 Pseudomonadota bacterium
CGCCAACTACACCCTCGCCTACTACCAGGAGCCGAGGACTTACGGCGCGACGTTCACCTATCGGTGGTAACGACGACGCCGGGAGAGCCGGTCATCCCGTGATGGCCGGCTGACTTTCCGGGAGGCGCGCCGTGGTCATGCTGCGGCGCGCCTTTCTTATTCGCCTTGATCAATAGGCGGACATGCCACCATCGGCAGCGAGCGTGGCGCCGTGGATCATGCGCGACTCGTCGGAAGCCAGAAACAGTGCAATATGCGCGATATCTTCCGGCTCACCGATCGAGAACGGATGCGTCTCCGTGTTGAAATCGCGCTGCTTCGATGCTTCGAGCATGCCACCCTGGACGCGGGCGCGGACGCGCTCGGTGAGTACGAGGCCCGGACAGATCGCATTCACGCGCACACGCTTTGGGCCATAGCTCGCAGCCAATGCGCGCGTCAGGGAGATTACCCCGCCCTTGGCTGCGGAATAAGCATGTATCGGCCTTCCGAGCAGTGCCACCATGGACGAAAAGTTCACGATGGAGCCACCGCCCGCAGCGATGAGATGCGGGATCGCGTGCCGGCAGCAAAGGAAGGTCCCCTTGAGGTCGAGCGTGAGGCTGTGATCCCAGACGGATACGTCGATGTCGGTCACGGGACCATCTTTGGGAACGGAGCCTCCGGCACAATTGACCAGCACGTGCAGCGCGCCGAAGCGGTGCAACGCGACGTCAAGGGCCCTTGCAATCGAGGATTCATCCGTCACATCAGTCTGGACGAAAAGCGCATGCCCGGCCGCCTCCAGGACCTCGCGCTCCGCGGCCCTGCCGAGCTCGGGCACGAGTTCGGCGAGCACGACGCGCGCGCCCTCACGCGCAAACAGGCGCGCACAGGCACGGCCGATGCCGGAACCGGCGCCGGTGATGAATGCAACCTTGCCCTGCAGTCGATCCGGCACGCGACAAGCGCTCTCAGCCACCGGCGGCCGCTGGCAACGGTGTCGCTGCGAGCTTGCGGGACTGGAACTTCCAGACCCCCTGCTCTTTCACGTACTCGTCCATGTAGGCGCCGATATGCGTGACCCGGAGCTGCTCCACGCCCAGACGCAGCTCGAAATAGAGGACACCGCGCGCACGGTCAGGCCCCAGCATCTCGATGAAGTGCTGATGCAGGAACGGCCAGGGGTCTGCTCTCGGCAGGTCGACGCGCAACGTCTCGCGGATGGCCTCCGGCCCGGAGCGAGGCCCGGGCGCCGTGCCCATGTTCTCCGCCACATCGAAGACCGCATCGCTCGAGTAGAGAGCCACCAGTGCATCGATGTTGCGGGTGCGTGCGAAGTGCGCGTAGGAAACGGCCAACTGGCGGATCGCCTCGCGATCCAGCAGCGTATCGAGCTGCGCGCGTAGCGCAACCACTTGCGCTTCGAGAGGGGTTTGCTGGCCTCGAGGCTCGTCTGCAGACGCCATGTTGATCAACCCTGCAGAGATCAAAACTCGTAAATGACGTCGAGGCCGGCGGAGCGCGGCGCTCCGAACTGGGCCGCCATCGAGCCGAGGTTGGTGGTGGCCACGCGGTATTCTTCATCCGCGAGGTTCTTTGCCCAGGCTGCGATCCGCAACGCTCCCTGGGGTACCGGAATCTCCGCCAGTTGCAGGCGGGCATTCCAGACCTCGTAACCCGGCGAGAGGCTGTAGGCCATCGGATTGGCGTAGGACTCGTCCTGCTTGCGGTAATCGATACCGAGGCTCAGCTCACCGATGGCAGTATGGGGAAAGGCGTATTCGAGCCCGAGCCCGTACTGATTCTTCGGCGCATTCTGCATGTAGCGGGCCGCTGCATAGTCCACGCCGTTGTCGACATAGGACCCATACTCGCCGTCGAGCCAGGAGTAGAAAAGGCTCGCACTCAGATGATTGCCGAGGACGGCCACCGATTCGAGCTCCACCCCTTTGACCGTCGCGCTTCCCGCGTTCAGGGTATCAGTGAAGACGACGGGACTGCGGCGCTGGTCCACCTGCAGATCGGTGTACTTGTTGCGAAAGACCGCCAGATTGACGCGCAGGCGGTTCTGCAGCAGATCGGATTTCAGGCCGACTTCCCAGGCCTTCACGTCCTCCGCATCGAAACCGGGCCCGAAGAACGCGGGGGTGCTCTGGGTGTTGAATCCGCCGGCCCGATACCCGGTGGAATACTTCGCGTATCCCCTCACGGCACTGGTAAAGGCGTAGGCGACGGTCGCAGCAGGATTGAAAGAGGTGAAGTCACGGTCACCGACCACGACCTGCCCTGTCAGTGCTGGCATGAAGCCGGGATTCACGTAGGTCTTGGTGGCCTTGCGGGAGTCCTCGGTGTAGCGCATGCCGAGCGTCAGATCGAGGCGATCGTCCAGGACCGGTGGTGTCCAGGTCGCCTGCCCGTAGATCGCGGCCGACGTGCCTTCGGCCCGGACGAGCCAGGAGTCGATCAGCGCGCCACCTGCAAAGCTCGAGAGGATCGCCTCGCGGCTGCCCTCTTCGAAGTAGAACACGCCGGCGGCGTACTGAAGCCGCCCGCCGAAGGCGTCACCGACCACCTGCAATTCCTGCGAGAACTGATGCTGCACCTGAACGTTATCCTGGGTGAATGCATCGATGTAGTTCATGAAGGTGTGGCTGTCGAGATCCCGATAACCGCTGATCGACTTGATCGTCAGGCCATCGAGCTCCCAGGCAAGCGTGAGGTTGTGCCCC
>CAUJHX010000128.1 GCA_963204795.1 Pseudomonadota bacterium
AAACCAGTGTCGGCCGAACGTTAGCACATTGCATTATGTCGGCGGCCACGCGGCGCAACTGCAACAAATCCAGCCGCGGATTGCAAGAATTTCCATCTTACGCTCGTGTCGGAATTTGCCGACAACGGAGTCGAACAGCGAACAGCGAGCGGCGTGCTGGAGACAGTCGGAATGCGGCTCACATGGCGCTTGCGGCTGTCCGTCGCTTCTACTTGCACGGCGCCGGATTCTGTATAGAATCACAGGCTGTACGGACATACAGTTTTCCCTGAACAGCCAGGCAGAAACCCCATGTCAGACCTCACCCCCCGCCAGACCGAGATCCTCCGCCTCATCCAGCGCACCATGGCTGAGACCGGCATGCCGCCCACCCGCGCCGAGATCGCCGCCGAACTCGGCTTTCGCTCGGCCAACGCCGCCGAAGAGCATCTGCGCGCACTCGCCCGCAAGGGGGTGATCGCGCTGATCCCCGGTACGTCGCGCGGCATCCAGCTGAAAGACACCATGCGCGAGCAGCTCGGCCTGCCGCTCATCGGCCGGGTCGCGGCGGGTCGCCCGATCCTCGCCGAGGAAAACATCGAGGGGCGCTACCAGATCGATCCCGATCTTTTCCAGCCGAAGCCGCACTACCTGCTGAAGGTCGTCGGCATGAGCATGAAGGATGTCGGCATCCTCGATGGCGATCTCGTCGCCGTGCACCGCACACCCGAAGTGCGCAACCGTCAGATCGTCGTCGCGCGGCTCGAGAACGAAGTCACCGTCAAGCGCTACCGGCAGGAAGGCTCGATCGCCTGGCTCCTGCCGGAGAACACCGACTTCGAGCCGATCCGCGTCGACCTGAAGCAGGAACACATGATCATCGAGGGCATCGTCGTCGGTGTCGTGCGCCGGGGGAGGGTCTCATGAGCGTCCTTGGCCTGCGCACCGTCGTCTACCACACGCCCGATCTCGCAGCGGCGAAAGCCTGGTATTCGCGTGTGCTCGAGCGGGAACCGTATTTCGACCAGCCGTTCTATGTCGGTTACGAAGTCGGCGGTTTCGAGCTGGGCCTCATCCCCGATGCGAAGCCGGGCGAGGGTGGGTCGGTCGCGTACTGGGGCGTGCCCGATGCGGCAGCGGAGCTGCGCCGCCTCGAATCGCTCGGCGCCATCGTGCGTGAGCCGGTGCAGGAGGTGGGTGAGGGCATCAAGGTCGCCACCGTGGCTGATCCGTTCGGCAACAGTTTCGGCGTCATCGAGAACCCGCATTTCTCGCTCGCCAAAGTCCGCTGATGCGCTTCCCGCGCTGCCGCTTCTTCAATGTCCGTCAATCCCCGGCTGGCTCGGCTCCTCGAGCATCCCGCGCTCTGGCGCGGGCGCAGCGCTGCGCGGGTGCCCACCTGGTCCACGGGCTACCCGATGCTCGACGCCGGCCTGCCGGGCGGGGGCTGGCCGCGTGCGGGCCTCGTTGAGATCCTGACTCCGCAGCCCGGCGTCGGCGAGCTGCATCTTCTTGTTCCTGCTCTCGCGCGGCTCACCGGGCTCACGCCTGCGCGCTGGGTCGCGTGGATCGCGCCGCCCTTTGAACCCTTTGCGCCGGCACTCGCAGCGCGCGGTGTCGTGCTCGATCGGCAACTGGTCGTGCGTACGCATCTGCCACTTTGGGCCATGGAGCAGGCACTCGGCTCGGGTGCGTGCGAAGCAGCGCTCGCATGGGCGCAGGAAGCGCGGCCGCGCGATCTGCGCCGCCTGCAGCTCGCGACCGAGCGCGGCCGCACCCTCGGGTTCGTCTTTCGCAACCTCGCTGCGGCGCGCGAAGCGTCGCCTGCCGAGCTGAGGCTTTCGATCGTGCCGCAGGGCGAAGGGGTGGAAGTCGAGCTGATCAAGAGCCGTGGCGGCAGCCGCGAGCGGATCAGGATGGAGATCGGCGGTGGCTGAGCGCGCGGGGCAAAGGGCTACGCGCGACGGGCTACGCGCGACGGGCCAGAGCCCACCAGCCGACGCTTCTGGCCCGTTGCCCGCAGCTCGTAGCTCGTCTCCCGTGGCGCCCGTGGTGCCCACTTCTGGCCCGCAGCCCGTCGCTCGCCGCCCGCTGCCAGCCGCGGCAGCGGCCGCCGCAGGCGACCTCTGGCTCGCCGCCCATCTTTCCGCGCCCGCGCCTGAATCACTGCTCGAGCGTCTCGCTGCCGCGGCGGGCGAGATCACGCCGCGCGTGAGCCTCGAGCCACCCGACGGCGTACTGCTCGAAGTGCGCGGTAGTCTCGCGCTGTTCGGCGGAGTCGAAGCCGTGTGCAAAAAGCTGCGCACTGCGGGCCGCCGCGTGGGTGTACAGGTGCGGCTCGCACTCGCGCCCACGCCGCTTGCGGCACTGGCTGGTGCGCGTGCGCCGTACCGTCGCGGCAGATCAGTCTTCAGGGTGATGCACCGTGCAGAGCTCGTCGGAGCCCTTGCGCCGCTGCCGCTTGCTGTACTACGGCTGCCAGAGGACGTGATCGGGCGGCTCGCGAAAACAGGTGTAACTGAAATCGGACAGGTTTTGCGCCTGCCGCGCGCGGGCCTCGCGCGCCGTTTCGGGCCGGAGACGCTGGCGGCACTCGATCGGCTCGTCGGCGCCAAGGCCGATCCGCGGCGGCACGTGACGCCGCGCGAGCGTTATCGTGCGCGCCGCGAACCGTCGTACGAACTCACGAACCAGCAGGCGATCACCGGGTTCCTCACGCCGATGCTCGCGGAACTCGAAGTTTTCCTGCGCGGCCGCCAGGGCAGCATCATGGCGCTCGAATGTCGCCTGCATCACCGGGAAGGCGCTGTCACGCGCTGCCGCCTGCGCTTCGCACAGCCGACGTTCGCCGCAGCCGCGATCGGATTCCTGCTCGGTGAGCGTCTTGCGACAACCATGCTCGCGGCACCCGTCGCGGCCTGCGAACTCGTGTCGAGCCGGCTCGTGTCGCGGCAATCCGCAAGTGCGGCGCTGTGGCAACCGGACGAGCACGGCGGCAACCTCGCGCACGAGGCGCCGGCGCTGATCGAGCGGCTGCGCGCGCGCCTCGGCGAAGAGAACGTCTACGGCCTGTGCCTCGTGCCAGAACACCGGCCGGAGAAAGCATGGCAGCGCGTTGCCGCACTGCGCGGCCTTGCGACCGCAGCCAACGCTTCCGGCCCGCAGCCCGTCGCCCGTGGCCCGTTGCCCGTTACCGCCCGCCGCCCGCTCTGGCTCCTCTCGACGCCGCTCTCCCTGCCGGCGGGCGACATCTGGCCACACTACGAGGGGCCGCTCGAGAAACTCGCGGGCCCCGAGCGCATCGAGACCGGCTGGTGGGATGGCCGCGATGTCGAGCGTGACTACTACGTCATGCGCAGTCGCGCCGCCGTGCAGCTCTGGGTCTACCGCGAGCGCCACCCGCCACACGCATGGTTCCTGCACGGAGTATTCGGATGAAAGGAGATTGCCGATGATTCATCAAGGTAGTTGCCACTGCGGCCGGATCGCCTTCGAGGCCGATACCGAAATAGAAACAGTCATGGAATGCAATTGCAGCCATTGCGCGCGCAAAGGCTACCTGCTGCATTTCATGCCGCGGGAGAAGCTGCGCCTCACGACACCGGAGGCGAACCTCTCTACCTACACCTTCAACAAGCACGCAATCAAGCATCGCTTCTGTGAAATCTGCGGCTGCGCGCCGTTCGGCGAAGCCGTGGACCCGAAGCGCGGGCACACGGTGGCGCTCAACGTGCGCTGCATCCCGGCCCTGGACCTCGTGACGCTGAAAGTGAAGCAGGTCGACGGCCGCAGCCTCTGAGCTGCGCACGAAGCGACATGGCGTGGCGGTCTTGCGTCGTCATACGAGACACCTGCGCCGACATTGGAGATCGCCGAGCGCAGGCGTCGGCGCGAGGTAGTGCCGCGTTCAACCTCGCGATACCCCATATCGCCCTCGCGCCAGCCTGCGCGAGGGGACGGGAGGAATCGTCGCGTTTCCTGCGCGACGATTCCTCACCCGCGATCTCCCATGAGGCGCAGGTGTCTCGTGTGGCGACGCTTCACTGCAACGGCGCGTCATGACGCTTCCTGCCTACGCCGAACTGCACTGCCTCTCGAACTTCACCTTCCTGAGGGGCGCCTCGCACCCGCAGGAGCTCGTCGATCGCGCCCACAGTCTCGGCTACAGCGCGCTCGCGATCACCGACGAGTGCTCGGTGGCGGGCGTCGTGCGTGCGCATCTCGCGGCGAAGCCCTGCGCTCTGCCGCTGATCATCGGCTCCGAGATCCGGCTGCGCTGCGGCCTCGCGTTCGTCGCGCTCGCCACCGACCGGCGCGGCTACGGCAGCCTCTGTCGCCTCATCACGCGCGGACGGCGTGCGGCGGAGAAGGGCCGTTACGACCTCGGCTGGGGCGATGTCGAGGCAACGCTCGAGCACTGCCTCCTGCTGTGGCTGCCGCCGGCGGATCTCGCCGACGAGGCGCGCCTTGCGTCGATGGCGGCGCAGATCCGTGAACGCTTCGCGGACGAGGCATGGCTCGCGGTGGAACTGCTGCGCGAAGGCGACGATGCAGCGCGGCTTGCGGCTCTCACGCGCCTCGGCGAGCGCACGGGGCTGCCACTCGTC
>CAUJHX010000129.1 GCA_963204795.1 Pseudomonadota bacterium
ACCGGCGGCCCTCCGGCAGGATATGGCGCCGGTTGTGGGCGAACGGGAAATCCCTGATGCGCAGTCCCAGTGCACGCAGCGTCGCCGCGTGGGCAATGGCACCCAGCGCGAGGATCACGGCGCCGGCTGGCAGCATCGCCAGCTCCTGACGCAGGTAATCGTTGCAGGCCCGCACCTCATCCCCGGCCGGCTTGTTCTGCGGCGGTACGCAGCGCACGGCGTTGGTAATGCGGCAATCGGCGAGCAGAAGCCCGTCGCTGGCCGCCACGCTCGCGGGGCGGTTCGCAAAACCGAATGCGTGGAGGGTCTCGTAGAGCAGGATCCCTGCATGGTCACCGGTAAAGGGCCGGCCCGTGGCATTGGCACCATGCAGCCCCGGAGCGAGACCGACCACCAGCAGCCGTGCCTGCCGATCGCCGAACGACGGCACGGCCCGTGCGTAGTAGCCGGGATGCTTGCGGCGCACATCGTGCAGGAAAGCCGCAAGACGCGGGCAGCGCGTGCAATCCGGCGTGAACGGCGCGCTCTCCGGTGGTGCGGGCCGGCGGGCCACGCTTCAGCCCCGGTCGGCGATGCGCATGGCGACTTCCAGCGCCTGCTCGTAGTTCAGGCGTGGATCCACCTGGGTCCGGTAGGCACGATGCAGGTCCTGCTCGGTGAGGCCCCGGGCCCCGCCGATACACTCCGTCACATGGTCGCCGGTCAGCTCCAGGTGCACCCCGCCGAGGTGGCTGCCCTGCTCGCCATGGATGCGGAACGCAGCTTCCAGCTCGTCCAGGATGCGGTCGAAGCGCCGCGTCTTGTAGCCGGAAGCGAGCACCTCGGTGTTGCCGTGCATCGGGTCGCAGATCCAGAGCACCGTGGCCCCGGCCTTGCGCACGGCGCCGCAACCGTATCAGCCCGCGCTGCCGCTCGGGGCGCGGGCGCCGCCCGTGCCGTCGAGCCTGATCTGAAAACGGGAAGGTTGGGCACTGGGCTGCTGGCCGGTGATGCGGCGGGCTTCGTCCGCTGCGCGCCTGGATTCAGGCAGGGGCCGGGACGGCGAGCTGACGGGGTCTCTTGGCGGTCAGGATCGGCGGGCAGGAGTCGTCGGCGGCAGGTTCGAGCTCACCAAGAGGCCCTCTGCGCAAACAAGCTGCCGTAGGGTAGGTGGATCCAATTTCCTATCCGCTGTCATCGTGAATAGTACTTTCGACGGCCATTGATTACCGAAATGCAGCCGGGCATTGATACCGGCGGCGGCGCATACCCACGCGACAGGCGAGCATCAGTCCATGACACACGTTGCTGCTGCACTTGAACTCATATCGGTAATATTTTGTTTGCGTAATTATATTGACTTGTACTACGCATTAATGGCATATACATCGTATCTATACGTTATCTGCGTATTTAATTGGCTGGAGATCGCTATATGCTGCGCGAACCGTCAAGAACCGAGATGCGATGCTCGAAGAGCTTGTGCTTCGTCACCACTGCGTTGATAGCACTCTGCGGTGCTGGGGAAGAGGCGCATGCGCAGCAGGATTCTTCGAGAGACTCCACAATTGCTGCTCTCGAGGAAATCGTGGTGACGGCGGAACGACGCGAAGAGAACTTGCAGCAAACCCCGATTGCCGTGTCAGCCTTTGGGGCAGCAAACCTCGATGCCATTGGAGCCAAGGATTTCGTCGCGATCTCAGGCCTCGTACCGAATGTGAACCTGATGCCTGTTTCTGGCCAGAACGGAACTGTGCTGAGTATTCGTGGAATCGGCATTGGAGACCCCTCCACGGCGATCGATCCGAAGGTTGGCCTCTACATCGATGGCGTGTATGTGGCGCGCAATACGGGAACCATCTTTGAACTCGATCTCGAACGAATTGAAGTATTGCGTGGACCTCAAGGGACGCTGTGGGGCAAGAATACGACTGGAGGTTCGATCAATGTCATCACGGCGCGCCCGAAGGGTGAGTTCGGATTCTCACAGGACATTGGCGTAGGTGAGTACGGGCACTTGCGTACCCGAACTGTTCTGGACCTGCCCGCGATCGACTTGAGAGCACTCGGGAAGCTGAGCACTCGCCTCACCTACTTGAAGACCATGGCAGACGGCTGGGCGCTACGCACGAACACCGCAATACCTGGTCCGCGGGAGCTGGGACAGCTCGATAGCGATTCCTACCGCTTCGCTGCAATCTGGGATCCGATCGAGACTCTGAATATCCAATACGCCCTCGATCGAGTGCGGCGTGAAGGCACGGCTCGCCAGGATCAGCTGATCGGCGCAATTCCCGCACTCGGAGTGGGCGCTTACATGTCGCGTCGCGAGCGACTTACCCGCTTCGAACTGGACGATGTCGGGGACGACAGACTCGCCGTTGATGGCCACAGCCTGCTCGTCGACTGGCGGCTCGGCGGCGTGGTACTGAAGTCGATCACGGGCTATCGAAAGACCGCGCTCCATTACGATTCGGATCTCGATGGCACACCGACTCAGTACACTGCGGTCCTTCTATCCACCCTCAGTCCCTATACTGGCGGACTGTACAACGTATACGGCAACAGAAATCACCGACAATTCTCACAGGAGATTCAGGCCATTGGCGAGGGTGCTGATGGGCGCCTAAGCTACACCCTCGGCGCCTACTATTTTGACGAAGAAGGTATGGAGTCCACGCGCGGCTCGCTGTACTACAACTCCTATCGAGCTTTTGTCGACACCTCGAAGACATTCACGATTGATAACCAGTCCACGGCAGCTTACGGCCAAGCAGCTTGGACCCCACCGGTGCTGGGAGGACGGTTACGCCTGATCGCCGGCGCACGCTACACGGAGGACGACAAGGATGTGCACAAGACCAACCACGAAGGGCGGCCAGCAAATCTCCGCGGCAAGAAAACGTGGAGCAATTTCAGTCCCGCGGGAACGATCGAACTCACGCCCAGCGACGACGTCCATGTCTACTTGAGGGTCGCGCGGGGCTATAACGCGGGAGTGTTCAACGTACGCTCCTCAAGGAGCTTCACGATGCCGGCGGAAGAAGAGACTGTGACTTCCTACGAGCTTGGCATGAAGTCCGAATGGTTTGATCGCCGCCTGCGCGTGAACGTTGCTACCTTCCTGTCTCGTTACGCTGACATGCAGCAATTTCCCTATGTCGCGGGCGAGAGCACGGCCGTCAACGTCGGCGACACAGATCTCCGGGGTCTGGAACTGGAGGCCGTTGCGAGGCCGGCTGAGGCTCTAACGCTGGGCTTGTCGTACGGCTATCTCGACTATGACATCAAGAGCTTCGTCTATGGTGGCATCGATGTAGCGAATCGGGCCACTCTGGCATTCACGCCCAGGAATTCGGCGTCGGCGCACCTAGAATACAGCCTTCCGCTGACCCCACTCGGGCGATTCACTTTGCGGCTGGATGGTACTTACAAGGACGAGGTGTCCTTCGACACGCTAAGTTTCCTGAGAACTCGTGCAGCGGCATATTCGTTGCTGAATGCTCGCATAACTCTCGGCGAAATTCCGATCGAGAGCGCAGATATCAGCATTTCTTTCTGGGGCCGCAATCTCACCAACGAGAGTAACCAGATCTTCGGTGTAGATTTCGGAGAGTTTCAGACCGGAACTTTCGGAGATCCACGCGCGTTCGGGCTCGACCTGCGTGTTCGACTCTGAGCAGGAAAAGGAAACCCGGTGCATGGGCAGACTACGGCATTTTTTTTGTACCTTAATCGTGATCGCAGCCTTTCCTGGGGCGCGCAACATGGCGGCAGAGCCGCCTCTTGAAGCGGAGGCAGCCGCCAGCGCGCCGGACGCCGCAGACGTGGTCCATGCGTATTTCGCCGGAATCCGGGCAAGGGACACCGAGATCTCTCGGCTCTTTCACTCGGATGCCGTCCTCAACGGCCTCGGTATGCGGACTCATGGGCAAGACGCAATCCGAAGGTTCTACGATCACGCGATTGCTGCGGGCGGCCCGCAGCCTCGGCTTGTCGGCTCGCTGCTGAGGGACGGTTCGCGCATAGCTGCTGAGATATCAATCGATCTCGTCAACGGCGAGACTCTCCATGTCATCGACCTCTTCGTGGTGGAACAGGGGTTGATTCGGAGTCTGACCTATTTTCTCGCGAATGAACCGCGCGCAGCCAAAGGAACGGGTAGCTATGGGCAATCCGAGGACTCCCCAGATTCCGAGCAGCTGCGATGACATCCTGACTGACAGGCCGATTGGTCATATTGCGACGATCCGTCCGGACGGCCAACTTTCGGTTCATCCGGTGAGCCTAATGTGGGATGGAATGCATGTACGCGTGAGCACGGTCAAGTCTCGCCAGAAATATCGCAACCTTCTGCAAGACCCGCGAGTCGCCATCTCGATCCCGCATCGGAACAATCCAGCTCGTTACGTGGAGATCCGCGGTCTTGCAGAACTTACCGACGATCCAGATCGGTCATTCATCAACTCCGTAGCGAAGCACTACTTGAATTTGGACGCATATCCCTTCGATAATCCAAGTGACGAGCGCATTACGATTACAATTCACGCCAAGCAGGTTTCAGCTCCTGCGGTACCGCTTGCAGACGGCCCGGCCGCTATAATGGTTGCAACGACCGTTTACCCTTGAAATTCTGATAAGTGCAACGCACACGATCAACACGCGCAAGAAGCTCGTCGGCCCAGAAGAGCGTCCCACAACCGCTTCGACCTTCCGATCTCGATGCGCTGGATCATCGGCTTATCGATCTGCTCCGCGAAGATGGCCGAAGGCCCACACGTGAGCTCGCATTGAAGCTTGGAGTGGGCGAAGCCGCTGTCCGCGGCCGCCTGCGGCGGCTACAGGAAACCAGAACCGTGCGTGTCATGGCGCTGCGCGACATTTTCACGACAGGCAACGACCTGCTGCTACGCTTGGGCGTCGAAGTGGCTGATCGCCCTGCAGCGGACGTAGCCCGAGAGCTGGCAGATCATCCTGCGGTGTTATCAGTCGTCTTGGTGAGCGGCTGCTACCAGATCGAAGTGCTGATCGCGCTGCCAGATCGCACAGCTCTGCAGAAATTGCTGGAAGAAGGTTGGTGGCATGTCCGCGGGATCCGGCGATTGGATCTCGCACTCACGCTCGAAGTGTGTAAGTTCGAGATTGACTGGGCCACACATGCATGAAAGCGATTCCGCCGCTGGACAGTATCGACCAGGCGATTCTCGATCTGCTCGCCCAAAATGCCCGTACCAGCAACCGCGCGATTGCAGCCGAACTGGGCATTTCCGAGGGAACCGTGCGGATCCGGCTCCAGCGTCTCGAAGCTAGTGGCGTCATGCGTATCACTGTCGTCACCAACCCCAAGTCGCTGCCGAAATCGATGTACGCCTACATCGGTCTCGAAATCCAGAGCAAACAGATCCGGAACGTAGCCGACTCGCTATGCGCGATGCCAGAAGTTCGCTTCGTCGGGCTCATGCTCGGGCGCTGCGACATTCTGGCAATCATTCAAGTCGGCACACCTCAGGAACTTTCAGATCTGCTCAGTACACGGCTTTCGAAGCTACCCGGTGTTAGACGTTGGGAATCCTGGCTAGGACTGGAAGTCGTGAAGCACGACCATCGCTTTGGCCATGTATTCGCGGGTGGAACTGCACGCTGAGCCGTGACCGTCGGGAGCGGCGACAGTCACTTAACGTGAGCGGTAACCTTGGGGCGTACTCTTCCGCTGGCTGATGGTAGCTACGATTTCGCTTTTCAGTCAGCTGAGAGTGAGATCGATGAAGCGACGGACGAAGGAAGGAAGCTTGGCGTGCGAGGTCGGACCCGGATCGGGGTGACTCCAGCCGCCGCGAACGCCATTGCATGGCTTGGTACGCTCACCCAGCACAGCTTCTTCGACATGGAATCGCGCCCTCCGATACTGTGCGCGCTACTGAGACAGATCAGTTCGGGGGGGGGGAATCCGATCCGGCGAGGCACCTCGCCGGATTGAAACGGCTGTGGTCCGCAAATATTGGATCCGAGCCGAACTGACCTAGTCCCGGGGCCTTCGACGGGCTATGGCATGATCGTGGCGTGATCGCGTTGGCTCAGATCGTCGTTCGGATATTCGCCGACCTGGCCGGCCTCGTGGTGTTGTCGCTCAGGCTGAGGCGATCCTTCGGCAACTGTCGCTGTACCGGGAGCGAGGCGTCAGGCCGAGGCGCGTCGACGCCGCCACGCGAGTGTCACTGGCGTTGCTCTCCCGGCTGATCGACTGGCGCGACGCACTGGTCTTGGTGAGGCCCGAGACGCTGATCCGTAAGCGGTAACGCCGCGGAGTTACCGCTTACGCTGATCCGCTGGCACCGTTCGGGCTGGCGCCTGTTCTGGCGCATGAAGTCGAGGCCGGGGCGACCGCCGATTCCGCTGGAGCTGCGGCAGTTCATCAGGCGCATGGCGACCGAGAATCCCATCTGGGGCGAGGAGCGGATCGCCAACGAACTGCTGCTGAAGCTCGGTCTGCGGGTGTCGCCGAGGACGGTGCGCAAGTACATGCCGAAGCGACCGCCGGGACACGCGCGCGGCGATCAGCGTTGGGCGACGTTCCTGCGCAACCACGCGGGCGCGATCGTCGCCTGCGACTTCTTCGTGGCGGTCACGGCGACCTTCCGACTCCTCTACGTGCTGGTGGTAATCGAGCACGGCAGCCGCTGGCTCGTGCGCGTCGCCGTGACGAGGCACCCGAGCGCGGCGTGGACCCTGCAGCAGCTGCGGGAGGTCGTCGGCTTCGAGCACGCACATCGATATCTGATTCATGACCGGGACAGCATCTTCGGGAGGAGCCTCGACGACTCGATCGGGAATCTCGGCCTGACCGTGTTAGGTCGCCGCCGCACAGCCCGAAGGCCAATGCGATCTGCGAACGGGTGATCGGAACGATTCGACGCGAGTGCCTGGACTGGCTGATCCCGCTGTCGGAGTCGCACCTGCGATCGATCCTGAGGGAATGGGTTGGCCACTGCAACCGAGGACGCCCGCACATGGCGCTCGGCCCGGGCGTGCCGGACCCTCCATCGGAGGTCGTGCCGGTCGCGACACCACTATCCCGCCATCGGATCGGCGAGCGCCTTGGAGTGCGCGTCCGATCGGTGCTGGGCGGGCTGCATCACGAATACGTACTGGTGCCCGCGTCGGCGTGATGGAGTATTTGCGGAGCACAGCCGCCCGAACGCTTCTGGCCCATCGCTCGCAGCCCGCAGTCCGTCGTGCGCCGCCCGTCGCCCGTCGCGCCCGCCGCTCAGTTCGCCGCCGCCTCGGCCGCCTCGAGATTCCTGCGCGCCTCGGCCTGCGCATCCTCGACCTGCTGCTGCACCTTCGCTTCGATTTCCTTTGCCTGTTTCGCCTGCTCGGCGGCAGATGCGCCGGTCGCGGCGGCGGTGCCGGCCGTTTCGGCGAGGCCGCAGGCGGAAAGCGCCAGCGCGGCGCCGAGAGGCAGCATCCACATTCGCAATTTCGCCATGGCAGTCTCCTGTGTCAGGGACTTTCCGGTCAGATGACCATGATCACGTGCGGCTGGGCCGCGAGTTCGGCGGCGAGCGCGGTCACCTGCGCTTCGCTGCGTGCAATGATCGTATACGAGATCGACAGATAGTTGCCGTTTTCCGAGAAACGTTCGCTGGTGAGGGAGGCATCGATGTCGGGTGCGTGACGCAGGAAGATGGCGTCGATCTCCACGCGCAGCAGGCTTTCCGCGCGCCCGACCACCTTGATCGGATAGTGGGTGGGAAAAGTGAGCAGCTTGAGGTCCGCTACCACGGTGTTCCGGCGAGCCGTTTGATCAGATCCTGGAAGGCGCGATACGTGCGCTGCCAGAGGGGCCCCGGCGCGCCGCTGCCGACTGCTTGCCCGTCGAGACGCGTGACGGAAGTGATTTCGCGGGTCGCGGCCGCGAGCCAGATCTCATCGGCTGCGCGCAGCGTTGCCTCGGCGACGGGCGTCGTGCGGTGCGGCACGCCGAGTTCGAGCAGCAGTTCTTCCACGACACTGCGCGTCGTGCCCGGCAGGATCCGGTTGGAATTCGGCGGCGTGAGCACTTCGCCGCCGACCACGACATGCACGGTGGATGCGCTCGCTTCCATGAGCCAGCCATCGCGCAGCAGGATGGTTTCCGAGGCGCCCGCGTCGATCGAGAGCTGGCGCAGCAGGATGTTCGGCAGCAACGCCACGGACTTGATGTCGCAGCGTGCCCAGCGGATATCCGCGGCGGTGATGCAGGCCGCGCCCTGTGCCAGCTGTGCGGGGCTCGGGCGGGGCAACGGCGCAGCGTACGCGAACACGGTACGCTCGATGTCGGGCAGTGGCGCGTGATTGCGGCCGTATTCCGCGCCGCGCGTCACCTGTATGTAAAGGTACTGGTCGCCGCCGCCGTTCCTGTCGATGAGGCCTCGACAAAGCGCGCGCCAGCCGTCCGCGGTGAGCGGATCGCGCATGCGCAAGGCTTCGAGGCTGCGCGCGAGACGCGCGAAATGCGGGCCGAAACGGAACGGCCGCCCGCCAAACACGGGAATGACCTCGTACACCCCGTCCGCAAAGAGGAAGCCGCGGTCAAGCGGCGAAATGCGCGCGTCGCGCAGCGGCAGGAATTCACCGTTGAGATAGGCGACCGGCAGGGGTTCGGCCATCGTGTTCTCCTTGCCGCTCAGCGCCACATCAGCGCGACGCCGTCGACCATCCGGGTCCACCAGCCACCCTCGGGCACGGCCTTGACTGGATAGAGCGGCACGCGCGCAGCCGCGTCGGCACCGACGCTCACGACCAGCTCGCCGAGGGCCTGATTGAGCGTCACCGGCGCCACCAGCGGCTCCTTTGCCGTCGCGCTTGTCTTGACGAGCGCCGCGTCGCCGCGCCCGACGGTCACGTAGACGTCGCCGCGCGGCGCGATCGCGACGTGATCTTCGGCGCCCTTGTACAGGCGGGGCGTGAGCACGGTCTCGCCGCGCCCTTTCACCTTGACCGTTTCATAGAAGGTGAAGCCGTAGTTGAGAAGCGCAGCGCTCGCATCCTCGCGTGCCTTCATCGATGCCGTACCGAACACCACCGACACGAGCCGCATGCCGGCCCGTTTTGCCGAGGTTGCGAGGCAGTAGCCGGCCGATGAAGTGTGACCGGTTTTGATGCCGTCCACGCTCGGGTCGCGCCCGAGGAGACCATTCCTGTTCTGCTGCCTGATGTTGTTCCAGACGAACTCGCGCATCGAGTACCACTGGTAGTACTGCGGGAAGTCGCGAATCACTGCGCGTGCGAGCAGCGCCATGTCGCGTGCCGTCGTGTAGTGGGTAGGTCCCGGCAGGCCGGTGCTGTTGTCGAAGTGGGTGTTCTTCATGCCGAGCTTCTGCGCGTAGGCGTTCATCATCTGCGCAAACGCCTCCTCGGTGCCGCCGAGGCGCTCGGCAATCGCGATCGTGGCATCGTTGCCCGATTGCACGATCATGCCCTTGATCAGCACCTCGGCCGGGACGCGTGTACCGACCTGCACGAACGAGCGCGAGCCTTCGCTGCGCCAGGCGTGCTCGCTGACCGGAATCTCCTCTTCGAGCTTCAGGCGTCCTTCCTTCAGGGCGTCGAACGCCAGATATGCAGTCATCACCTTCGTGAGGCTCGCCGGCTCCATGCGCTCGTCAGCCTTTGCTTCGGCGAGTACACGACCACTGTCATAGTCGACGAGGATCATCGCGCGCGCATCGATGGCAGGCGGCTTCGGAATCGGCACAGCGGCGAGCGCCTTCGTGGCAAGTGCCGTCGTGACAAGTGTGATCGTGGCAAGAAAGAAAATGGCAGGCCGTCGGCGCTGTTGCATCCGGCATCTCCAGGAGTACGGGTGAATCAGGTGGCGATTCTAAGTCAGTCGGGCGCGAGGCGGGCATCCGTGATGCCGATTCGCGCGAGGCGGGCCGACAGCGCGTCGAACCCGGCGACGCTGTCTATCGGCCCGATGCGCACGCGATGGAGCGTGCGACCGCCGCTCGTCGTGGGCAGAAGGAACACATTTTCGATGCCCGCGGAGCGCAGCCGCTCGACCTGCCGGCGGGCGTTCGCGCTGTCGGCGAAAGCGCCAGCCTGCAGGTAGAGGCCCCCGGCCGGTGCTGCCGCCGTGTTGCCGGCCGCCGCGTCGCCGATCAGCGCCGGGGGTGGTGCGATGGGCGCAGGCACGACCGCAGCAGGTGTGCCCGGCGTGATGACCCGCATCTCGACGAAGGCCGTTCCGTTGCGCAGCATGTCGAGTTTCGCCGCTGCCGTGTACGAGAGGTCGATGATGCGCCCCGTGACGAACGGTCCACGATCGTTCACGCGCACCACGACGCTCTTGCCATTGGCGAGGTTGGTGACGCGCGCGTAGCAGGGCAGGGGCAGCGTCTTGTGCGCGGCGGTCATTGCATACATGTCGTAGGGCTCGCCGGTCGAGGTCTGTGCGGCGTGAAAGCCCGGGCCGTACCAGGAAGCGACGCCGCGCTCGACATGGCCCTCGGCAGTCGACAGCACTGCGTAGCGCTTGCCAAAGACTTCATAAAAGGGCGGGTTGCCGCGCAGGCTTCGAGGTTCCGATCGCGGTATGGCATCGGGGATCGCTGCCACATCGGCGGGTGGTGGTGGCGCTGCGGGGACGGGCGCCGGGGAAGGCGGGGGCTTCGGGCGGGGACCGGCGCACCCCGCTGCCAGCAGCGCCGCGGCGAGCGCGGTGGTCAGCGTGGCAGGAAGTCTGCGAGCGCTCATTTGTCCGTCGCGTAGACGCCTGCCACGAGCGCCTGGGCGAGATCGTGCACCGCCATCGCATAGCGGACGCTGCGGTTGTAGCGCGTGATCACGGTGAAATTCGCGAAGCCGATCCGCACGCCGGGCGCGTGCTCGCCTTCGGCAGGGATCAGGATCACCGGCGTCGCGCCGGGCAGCGGGGAGTCGAACCGGAGGCCCTTCGCCCGCGCGGTATCGAGTGTGTCGGAGAGTTCGAGATTCTTCGCATCGAGGGTGAGCCGGGCGTCCGGTGCGATCTGCGCTTCGATCAGCACGGGCCCGCCGGCTTGCCAACCGTGCTCACGGAAATAGTTCGCGACGCTCGCGACGACATCGTCCCAGGTGGCGAACAGATCGCGCCTGCCGTCGCCATCGCCGTCAACGGCGTAGCGGCGGTAACTCGAGGGCATGAACTGCGGCGCCCCCATCGCGCCGGCATAGGAGCCGAGCGCGGCAAACGGGTCGACGGACTCCTCGCGCGAGAGCAGCAGGAAGTTCGTGAGCTCCTTGCCGAAGAATTCGGACCGGGGCGGGTAGTCGAAAGCGAGCGTCGCCAGGGCATCGAGCACGCGGTACCGGCCGGTGATGCGCCCGTAGAAAGTCTCGACGCCGAGGATCGCGACAATGTATTCCGGCGCGACGCCGCGCTCGGTGGCGACGCGATCGAGCAGTTCGCGGTGCTGCTGCCAGAACGCGACACCTTCGCGGATGCGCTGCGCGGTGAGGAAGCGCCGGCGGTATTCCCACCACGGCGTGACCTTCTCGGCGGGGCGCTGCATCGCCTCGATGATCTTCGGCTGTGGCTCGGCTTTCGCGAGGAGGTGGTAGAGGTCATCTGGCGTGATCCCTCCGGCCGCCGACGCAGTGTCGACGAACGCGCGGATGTCGGCGCGATCGAGGTCGAAGCGGTCTGTCCCGCCGAAGATGCTCGCGGCGTGAGCGGCGGGCAGGGCGAGGCAGGCAATGACGAGTGCGGTGGCGGGTGTCCTCAAGAGCGGATCAGTTTCCGATGCGAATAGAGCGACATCAGAATACCGAACCCGGCCAGCAGGGTCACCATCGACGTGCCGCCGTAGCTGACGAGCGGCAGCGGCACGCCGACGACCGGCAGGAGCCCGCTCACCATGCCCGCGTTGATGAATACGTAGACGAAGAACGTCATCGCGAGGCTGCCTGCGAGCAGGCGCGCAAAGGTTTCCTGGGTCTGCATGGCGAGATAGATCGCGCGGCCGACCACGAAGAGATAAAGGAGGACGAGGAGCACGAGGCCCACCAGGCCGACCTCCTCGCCGATCACTGCGAAGATGAAATCGGTGGAACGTTCAGGCAGGAACTCGAGCTGGCCCTGGCTGCCGTTCATCCAGCCCTTGCCGAAGACGCCGCCCGAGCCGATCGCGATCTGCGACTGGATGATGTGATAGCCCGCGCCCAAAGGATCGGACTGCGGGTCGAGGAAGGTCAGGACGCGCTTCTGCTGGTAATCGTGCAGGAAGCTCCAGCCGAACCAGGCGCCGAGCGCCGTAATGCCTGCGAGCACGAGAATGACGCGCGACTGCAGCCCCGCGAGCAGCATGACGAGCACGCCTGCAATCGCGATCAGCATGCCGGTGCCGAGGTCGGGCTGCGCGACCGTCAGTGCCGCCGGTACGAACACGATTGCGGCTGCGACGAGCAGATTCCCCGGGGACGGCGGCAGCGGCCGCTCGTGCAGGTACCACGCGCACATCATCGGCACGGCGAGTTTCATGATCTCGGACGGCTGAAAGCGGAAGAGGCCGAGATCGAGCCAGCGCTGCGCGCCCTTGCCAATGTAGCCGACGACATCGACGACGACGAGCAGCAGGATGCCGAGCATGTAGATCACCGGGGCCGCGCGCCGCAGGAAACCGGGCTTCACGCGCGCGAGCAGCAGCATCACGACGGCGCCGATTCCGAGGCGCGTGGCGGACTTCAGTACCGTGGCGATGTCGCGTCCCGACGCGCTGTACAGCACGATGAGTCCGAAGATCGCGATCAGGCCGAGGCCGACGAGCAGCGGGCCATCGACCTTGAGGCTCGCGAGTGCGCGCGCCGAGCGGGTCAGCGTGCGGCGCGTGTACGAGCTGTCGATGCTGCCGAAAGTCATGCACCCCCTCCCTTCAGGAGCCAGGCGTCCATGACCTTGCGCGCAATCGGCGCCGCGCCCGTCGAGCCGAAGCCGCCGTTCTCGACGAGCACCGCCACGGCGATGCGCGGCGCTTCCGCCGGCGCGAATGCGATGAACCACGAGTGGTCGCGCAGGCGCTCGGGCACCATCTTTTCGTTGTACTTCTCATTCTGGCCGACGGAGAAGACCTGCGCGGTGCCGGTCTTGCCGGCAATGTCGTAGGTCATGTTCCTGCCGGCCGTGGCAGCCGCCGTGCCGCGGCCGCGCATGGCGCCTTCCATGCCTGCCATCACGATCTGCCACTGCTCGGGTGTCGCGGTGATGCTCGCGCCCCGCTCCGGCGTGAAGCGGCGGATCGTGCCGTTGACCGGATCGCGCACGCCACTCACGACGCGTGGTTTGAAAGAGGTGCCGTGGTTCGCGAGCATCGAGGTGTAATGCGCAAGCTGCAGCGGCGTCACGAGAAAGTAGCCCTGGCCGATGCCGAAGTTGACCGTCTCGCCCGGAAACCACACCTGGTCCTGCGGACGCGAGAAGGCCTTGCGCTTCCATTCGCGCGACGGCAGCAGACCGGGTTTTTCTCCGCCAATGTCGATGCCGGTGATGCCGCCGAAGCCGAACAGTCCGAGAAACGCGCTGATGCGGTCGACGCCGAGCCGGTTTGCCAGATCGTAGAAATACACATCGCACGAGCGTGCGATCGCATCGACGAGGCCGACCGAGCCGTGCCGGCCGCTGCGTCCTTCGCGGAACATGCGGCTGCTGCCCGGCAGGCGATAGACCCCTGCGCAGAACCGGTGATCAGTGGGTGCCACCACGTCGTAAACGAGACCTGCGAGCGCGATGGCAGGCTTGATCGTCGAGCCCGACGGGTAGGTGCCGCGCAGCGCGCGATCGAAGAGCGGCCGATCGATGTCATCGAGCAGCGCCTTGTATTCCACGCGCGTGATGCCGCGGCCGAAGGTATTCGGATCGAAACCCGGGCGGCTCGCGAGCGCGAGCACATCGCCGTTGCCGGGATCGATCGCGACGACGGCACCGCGCCGCTCGCCGAGCGCTTCCTCCGCGACCTTCTGCACGTCGAGGTCCATCGCGAGGAGCAGGTCATCACCGGCTACGGGCGTCACGGTTCGCAGGTTCGGCACGAAGGCTCCCTGCCGTTGCACCGAGCGGCCCTGCGCATTGACGAGGATTTCGCGCGAGCCGTTCTGGCCGTGCAGATCCTTCTCGTAGGCTGCTTCGACGCCGAGTTTGCCGATGAGCGTGGTACCGGAGTAGGCCGCGCGGTCGATATGCCCGAGATCCTGCTCACTGATCGCCCCGACATAACCGAGCGCGTGCACGGCAAGGGCACCGTAGGGATAGGAGCGCGCGAGGCGCGTGCGGATATCGACGCCGGGAAATTCGAAGCGGTGCACAGCGAAAGTGGCGATTTCCTCGTCGTCGAGCCGCAGCCGCACCGGCACGCTGTCGAAGCTGCGGTGGGACAGCACGAGTTTGCGCGCATCGTCGAGGTCGTCCGCGGGAATGAGGTTGATGGCCGCCAGGCGCCTGAGCGTGTCGCCCAGGTCGGGAACTTCCTCGCGCACCAGTTCGAGCTGGTACGCGGGGCGGTTCTCGGCGACCACCGTGCCGTTGCGGTCGAGAATGAGCCCGCGAGGCGCTGGCAGCGGCTCGATACGCACGCGGTTGCCCTGCGAAAGATCCGTGTAATAGTCGTGCCTGACGACCTGCAGCGTGACCAGGCGCGCGAGCAGCAGAACCGACAGGGCAGCAATGATCCCGGCCCCGATCACCGAGCGCTGCTCGAAGAGCCGCTGCTCCTTCCACTGGTCCTTGATGCGAACTTTCGCCGCCATGCGAGGCGCCCTAGCGCGGCCGGTGCGTGCGCGACAGGAGGCCGCAGGCGATCGGCCAGAGGAGACCCCCCGTGACGGGGTGCAGCCAGCGCAGTCCCGAGTTCAGCGAGTGCCCGCTCCAGCCGTCGATGCTCCAGACCACGAACTCGTAGAGCGCGAGCGCCGCGAACGCGAACAGCGCCTGTTCGAAGATCGGTTTGTTGCGGATCAGGAGGTGGAAGCGGATCGCGAGGAACGCGACGATCACGAGCGCGAGCGCGTGCTCGCCGAGCACGGCGCCGCGGAACACATCGAGCGCCAGCCCGCACAGGAACGGCAGGAAGAGCCCGCCAGCGCGCGGTGCCGAAATCGACCAATAGAGCACGACGATCACGAGAAAGGCGGGTCGCACGATCGCGAGCCATGTCGGCAGTGGCACGACCTGGAAGATGAGCGCGATGAATGCCGAAAGCATCAGCGCGCCGCGCGGTTCGCTCACCCTCGTGTTCATTGCGTGTCCTGGGCCGTGCCGGCGAGGCTGGGCACGGCTGCAGACCCGGTGGACGGCGCGGGCGCCGCCGGGTGCCCGGGTCGGAACCACACGAACGTCACCTCGCGATCGCGATCGATCGCGGCGAGCGGTTGCGCGCGCACCAGGGCGAGCGGCTGGCCGGGGTCGCGTCCGACTTCGATCACGCGCGCCACAGGATAGCCGGCGGGAAACACGCCGCCGAGACCCGAGGTGACGAGCTGGTCGTCGACTTTGATGTCGGAATTGACGGGCAGGTACGGCAATGTCATCACGCCAGCGTTGCCCTGGCCGACTGCGATGGTGCGCAACCCGCTGCGCAGCACCTGTACCGGTACCGCATGCTCCGGGTCGGTGATGAGGATGACTTCGGACGACCACGGCCCTGCCCGCAGCACCTGGCCCATCAGGCCGCCTCTTGCGAGCACCGCCTGTCCCTTGAAGATGCCGGAAGTGGCGCCCCTGTTCACGATCACGCGCTGGCGCAGCGTCGACAGCTCGATGTTCATGATCTCGCCCGGGAGCCATTTCTCGACGACTTCTGGCAGCGCGGCCTTGAGGGCGCGCAGCTGGGCGTTCTCTGCTGCGAGCGCCTCGAAGCGCAGCGCGCGCATTTCGAGTTCCCGGTTCTCGGCGCGCAGCGCGTCGTTCCGTGCCTGCAGCGCCTCGCGTGTCGCGAAGCTCTCGCGCACCCAGTGCCACGCAGCCGAGGGGGAATTGACCGCGAGCTGGACGGGATAGGCGGCGGCGGACAGCCCGTAGCGGGCGTACTCGAGCCAGTTGCCGCGCTGGTCGAGGAACATCAGCACGATCGACAGCGTGGCGTAGAACGTGAAGGCGAGGCCGGTCGCCGCGACGCGGCTGTGAACGGGGCGGCCGGATCCTCCGAAAGCGACCACGCGCGACTACGCGACCGCGCGGGACATGCTCACTCCAGCCCGAAGTGGCCCGGGCCCATCTCGTCCATCAGCTCGAGAATGCGCCCGCCGCCACGCGCGACACAGGTGAGCGGATCGTCGGCGATCACGACCGGAAGGCCGGTCTCTTCCATCAGGAGCTTGTCGATGTCGCGCAGCAGCGCGCCACCGCCCGTGAGCACGATGCCGCGCTCGGCGACATCCGCACCGAGTTCGGGCGGCGTCTGTTCAAGGGCCTGCTTCACGGCGCTGACGATGCCCTGCAACGGTTCCTGCAGCGCCTCGAGGATCTCGTTGCTGTTGAGCGTGAAGGCACGCGGTACGCCTTCCGACAGGTTGCGGCCCTTGACCGAGAGCTCGCGCACCTGCTGTCCGGGGTAGGCCGAGCCGATCTCGATCTTGATGCGTTCGGCCGTCGCCTCGCCGATCAGGATGCCGTAGTTCCTGCGCACATAGTTCATGATCGACTCGTCGAAGCGATCACCACCGACGCGCGCCGAAGCGGCATAGACGATGCCGTTCAGCGACAGTACCGCGACCTCGGACGTACCGCCGCCGATGTCGAGCACCATCGAGCCGCGCGCCTCGTGCACCGGCAGGCCGGCGCCAACTGCTGCGGCCATCGGTTCGCTCACGATCCCGACGCTGCGCGCACCCGCGCCCTCGGCCGATTCCTTGATCGCGCGGCGCTCGACCTGTGTGGAACCGATCGGTACGCACACGAGCACCCGCGGCGAGGGCTTCAGCATGCGGTTGCCGTGTACCTTGTTGATGAAGTACTGCAGCATCTTCTCGGTGTAGGTGAAGTCGGCGATGACGCCGTCCTTCATCGGACGCACGGCGGTGATGTGTCCCGGCGTGCGGCCGAGCATGCTCTTGGCATCCGCGCCGACCGCCACGATCACCTTGCCGCCGCGGTTGGGTTCATCCTGCACGGCGACGACCGAAGGCTCGTTCAGGACGATGCCGCGATCGCGCACGTAGATGAGTGTGTTGGCTGTTCCCAGGTCGATCGAAAGATCGCTGGAAAAATAACCCCGCAGGCGTTTGAACATGAAAGCGACCGGACCTTCGGGGATGCCCCGTAAAAGTGGCCGGTAATCTAGCAACCGACAACACTTTACACAATACGAGGTGTATGATTTCGCGCCGTTTTTTCGTGAAATCCGTCTCATGAGCGTGAACCGCACCGACATCGAAAACATCGCCCGTCTCGCGCGTCTGTCGCTGCGGGAGGAGGAAGTCGCGGGCTACGTCGAAACGCTTGGCAACATCCTCGGGATGGTCGGCCAGCTCGACCGTGCAGATACCCGCGGCATCGAGCCGATGGCGCATCCCCTCGCGGGGCTCGCGCAGCGGCTGCGCGCGGATGAGGTGACCGAGACCGACCGGCATGCGCTCTACCAGCAGAACGCCCCGCGGGTCGAATCCGGGCTCTACATCGTGCCGAAGGTGATCGAATGAGCAGCCCGCTGCATGCCCGCGGCCTCGCAGCGCTCGCCGCCGGTCTCGCGAAGCGCGAATTTTCGAGCGTCGAGCTGACGCGCCACCTGCTGGGCCGGCTCGAGGCAGCGCAGCCGCAGTTGAACGCGATGATCTCGATCACGGGCGAGGCGGCGCTTGCCGCCGCGGCGCGAGCCGACGGCGCGATCGCAGGCGGCAAGGCCGGACCCCTGACGGGTCTGCCGATCGTGCACAAGGACATCTTCTGCACCGAGGGTGTGCGCACGAGTTGCGGTTCGCGCATGCTCGACAACTTCGTGTCGCCTTACGACGCCACGGTGGTCGCGAAACTGAAGGCGGCCGGTACCGTGATGCTCGGCAAGACGAACATGGACGAATTCGCCATGGGCTCGTCGAACGAGACGAGCTGGTACGGGCCGGTCAAGAACCCATGGAACACCGCGATGGTGCCGGGTGGTTCCTCGGGCGGATCGGCGGCCGCGGTTGCCGCGCGACTCGCACCCGCCGCCACCGCCACCGATACCGGCGGCTCGATCCGCCAGCCCGCGGCGCTCTCGGGTGTCACGGGGCTGAAACCCACCTACGGCCGTGTGTCGCGCTACGGGATGATCGCCTTCGCCTCGAGCCTCGATCAGGCGGGGGTGATTGCCGCGTCCGCCGAAGATTGTGCGTTGCTGCTTGGCGCCATGGCGGGCTTCGACCCGCGTGACTCGACGAGCGTCGATGCACCCGTGCCGGACTACGTGGCCGGACTCGCGGCGCCCACGAAGGGCCTGCGCGTCGGTATCGTGAAGGAGTTTTTCGACCAGGGGCTCGATGCGCAGAACGAGCAGCAGCTGCGCGCCACCTTCGAGGTGTTCAGGAAGCTTGGCGCGACACTCGTCGATGTCAGCCTGCCGAATGTGGGCTTGTCCGTGCCGACCTACTACGTTGTGGCGCCCGCCGAGTGTTCTTCGAACCTGGCGCGCTTCGACGGCGTGCGCTTCGGTCATCGCTGCGAAAACCCGCAAGACCTGCTCGATCTCTACCGGCGATCCCGTGGCGAGGGCTTCGGTGCCGAGGTGAAGCGCAGGATCATGACGGGCACGTATGTGCTGTCCGCCGGCTATTACGACGCCTACTATCTGAAGGCGCAGCAGGTGCGGCAGCTGATCAGCGCCGATTTCGCGCGGGTGTTCGAGCGCGTCGATGTGCTCGCGGGCCCGACCAGCCCGACGCCAGCCTTTGCACTCGGTGCCAAGACCGCGGACCCGGTGACCATGTATCTGAACGACATCTACACGATCGGCGCGAATCTCGCCGGCGTGCCCGCGCTGTCGGTGCCATGCGGCTTCGTGAACGACCTGCCGGTCGGCCTGCAGCTGATCGGCCCGCACTTCTCGGAAGCGAAACTGCTCGCGGCGGCCCACGCTTTCCAGCGGGAAACTGACTGGCACACGCGCACACCCGGGGCCTGGCAATGAATTGGGAAACGGTCATCGGTCTCGAGATCCACGCGCAGCTCGCGACGAAGTCGAAGATCTTCTCGGGATCAGCCACCGCTTATGGTGCCGCGCCCAATGCGCAGGCAAATCTCGTCGATCTCGGCTACCCGGGCGTGCTGCCGGTGCTGAATGGGGAGGCGGTGCGCATGGCGGTGAGTTTCGGACTCGCGGTGAACGCGCAGGTCGCCCCGCGCTCGGTGTTCGCGCGCAAGAACTACTTTTACCCGGACCTGCCAAAGGGCTACCAGATCAGCCAGTACGAGCTGCCGGTGGTGGGCCGGGGTTCGCTCGAGATCGTGCTCGAAGACGGCACGAGGAAGCGCATCGGCATCACGCGCGCGCATCTCGAGGAGGATGCCGGCAAATCGCTGCATGAAGGCGTCGCGGGCGCGTCGGCGATCGATCTCAACCGCGCCGGCACGCCGCTCATCGAGATCGTCTCCGAACCCGACATGCGCTCGGCGAAAGAGGCCGTCGCCTACATGAAAAAGGTGCACACGCTGGTGCGCTATCTCGGCATCTGCGACGGCAACATGCAGGAAGGGTCATTTCGTTGCGATGCGAACGTGTCGGTACGGCCGAAGGGCAGCGACAAGTTCGGCACGCGCGCCGAGATCAAGAACCTGAACTCGTTCCGTTTCGTCGAAAAGGCGATCAACTTCGAAGTCGCCCGCCAGATCGACCTGCTCGAAAGTGGCGGCAAGGTCGTGCAGGAGACGCGCCTTTACGACCCCGACAAGGGCGAGACGCGCTCGATGCGATCGAAGGAGGAAGCGAACGACTACCGCTATTTCCCCGACCCCGACCTGCTGCCGCTCGAGATCGACGGCGCATTTCTCGATGCGGTGCGCGCGACACTTCCCGAGTTGCCGGATGCGAAAGCGGCGCGCTTTGCGCACGAGTACGGCCTGTCGGAGTACGACGCAGGCGTGCTCACCGCGAGCCGTGAGCTCGCAGCGTATTACGAGGAAGTGGTGCGGCGTCTCGGCGGCGAGCCGAAACTCGCGGCGAACTGGGTCAGTGGTGATCTCGCCGCGTTCCTCAACCGGGACAATCTCGAGATTGACGCGAGCCGTGTCGGGCCGGCGCAGCTCGCCGGTCTCGTCGGCCGCATCGCCGACCAGACGATTTCCGGCAAGATTGCCAAGGACGTGTTCGAGGCGATGTGGGTGAGCGGCCGCGATGCCGACGCGATCATTGCGGAGAAGGGCCTCAGGCAGATTACCGATACCGGCGCAATCGAGCGCGCGATCGACGAGGTGATGGCGAGAAATCCGGGCCAGCTCGCCGAGTATCGCGCGGGCAAGGACAAGCTCTTCGGCTTCTTCGTCGGCCAGACCATGAAGGCTACCCAGGGAAAGGCGAATCCGGCGCAGCTCAATGAGCTGCTCAGGAAGAAGCTCACGGGGCCGTGAGTGCGCCGCCCGCTACCGATCGTGTCCGGCGCTTCCTCTTGGAGGAGCACCCGATCCGTGGGCAACTCGTGCAGCTCGAGTGCTCATGGGCGGCGCTGCGTGAGCATGCAAGCTATCCCGCGCCAGTGCGCGATCTGCTCGGCGAGGCGACGGCAGCCGCCGTACTGCTTGCCTCAACCCTGAAGTTCGACGGCAGCCTGACGCTGCAAATGCAGGGCGACGGCGCGGTTCGCCTGCTCGTCGCGCAGTGCACGCACGACTTTCACATCCGCAGTGTCGCGCATTTCGATGCCGCGCGCGTCACGCCCGACTTCGGATCACTCGCGGGCGGCGGCCTCATTACGGTCACGGTGGAGTCGGTCGAGCGCGGCGCTCCCTATCAGGGGATCGTGCCGCTTGCCGGGGCGTCGCTGGCCGAGTGCATCGACGGCTATTTCGCCTCATCCGAGCAATTGCCGACACGCGTTCGCCTTGCGTCCGATGCTGCGCGGGCAGGCGGAATCCTCGTACAGCAATTGCCCGGAATCGAAGCCGATGCAGCATGGGAGCGTCTGTGCGGCCACGTTGCCAGCCTCGACGCGCCTGACCTTCTTTATGCGGCGCCCGACTCGCTGGTGCAACGCACGGCATCGATCGATGACGTGCGGTTGTTTGCGGGGTCGTCGGTCACTTTC
Source organism: Pseudomonadota bacterium (assembly GCA_963204795.1). Classification (GTDB taxonomy): domain Bacteria; phylum Pseudomonadota; class Gammaproteobacteria; order Steroidobacterales; family Steroidobacteraceae; genus CADEFQ01. The sequence goes on from CAUJHX010000129.1 coordinate 21,202, forward strand.
AAGTGCCGCTGCAACCGTGATCGCGTGCTCGGCGTACTTCGCTCGCTGGGTGAAGCAGAAGTGCAGTCGGTGTTGCAGGAGCAGGGTAAAGTCACGGTGACTTGCGACTTCTGCCATCGACCGTACGTGTTCGATGCGATCGACGTCACACAGGTTTTCGGGCCGCCCAGCGTTCCTGCT
>CAUJHX010000130.1 GCA_963204795.1 Pseudomonadota bacterium
CGGAGGAATTGGACGTGCAGTGGCAGCACATCCGATGGATGTGGCTCATGGCGCCGGGTATGCGCCTCGGCGGTGGCACGGACGAGATTCTGCGCAACGTCATCGCCGAGCGCGTACTCGGCCTGCCAAGCGAGGTGCGCACCGACAAGGATGTGCCGTTCCGGGAGTTGGAGGGCGTCGGAATGTCGCTGAAGTCCCCGCGAGAGCCCCCCGCAGGAAACCCATGAGTAAAGACGCTATCGAACTGACCGTGACAGAAGGCGTCGCGACGATAGCGCTGAATCGTCCGGAGCAGCTCAACACCATTACGCCCGGCATGCTGGAGCAGCTGTCTGCAGCCTACCTGCGATGCGATGAGGATGACGCTATCCGTGTCGTCATCCTCACGGGTCGCGGCGAGGCATTCTGTGCCGGAGCCGACCTCAGCGCCGGCGGTGCGACATTCGACAGTCAGGGCGCGCGGGACTACTCGTCCTGCCCGCTGTCCATCCAGGCCTGGGAAGTCCGCAAGCCGGTGATCGCCGCCTGCAACGGCCATGCGATCGGCGTGGGTCTGAGTACTGCCCTGCAGTGCGATATGCGCATCTTTGCCGAAAGCGGCAAGTACGGTCTGCTGCAAAGCCGCCGGGGCGTCGTCGCCGACAACGCCGTGGAATATCTGCTGCCCCGCCTGATTGGCTTCGAGCGCGCGTTCGAGATGATCGTTCGAGCTCCCCGGCTGAGTGGCAGCGAGGCGCAGCAATGGGGGCTCGCCAGCCGTGCAGTACCTGCGGAGCAGGTGTTGCCGACGGCAATGACCATCGCCCGCGACATGGCCGAAAATTGTTCGCCGCTGGTCATGGCCATGCACAAGCGCCTGATGTGGCGGTCGCTCGACATGAATCTGCCTGATTTCATCGAGCTCGAGACTCGCGCACTGCATCACAGCATGGGGCGCCCGGATGCCATTGAAGGCGGCATGGCCTGGTCCGGGAAGCGCGCTCCACGCTGGAGCTCATCGGTCCAACAGGACTGGCCGGAATTTCTCGAGTCGAAAGTCATCGCCGGCGGGCGATCCGATGTCGCCACGTAGAGTCGCATTTGAAAGCCCCGAAATGAAAATCGATGCGTCACTGATGTTCGATCCCGGCAAAGTGGCTGCCATGGCCGGCGAGCTGGAGCGGGCGGGTTTCGACGGTGCATACACCTTCGAAGGGCAGAGCGATCCCTTCGTCAGCCTGGCCGCAGCCGCCATGAGTACGGAGCGCATGGCACTGATGACGGCCATTGCCGTCGCCTTTGCCCGCAATCCGATGAATCTCGCCTATCTCGGCAACGACCTGCAGACCCTTTCGAAGGGACGCTTCATTCTGGGTCTCGGTACCCAGGTCAAGGCGCACATCGAGAAACGCTTCAACATGCCCTGGAGCAAGCCTGTCCAGCGCATGCGGGAAATGGTGCTGGCGATCCGCGCCATCTGGCACAGCTGGCGGACCGGGGAGAGACTGAAGTTCGAGGGTGAGTTCTATCGACATACATTGATGTCGCCGGTGTTCAGCCCTCCGCCCAACGCCTACGGGGAAGCGCCAATCTTTGTCGCCGGCATCGGCCCGGCGATGACCGAGGTCGCGGGTGAAGTGGGCGACGGCTATCTCGTACATCCTTTCAACAGCCCGCGCTCGCTCGCTGACCTGTCGCTGAAGGCGGTGGAGCGTGGCTTGGTCAGGGCGGGCAAGCGACGGGAGGGTTTTCAGATCGCGGCACAGGCCATTACAGCCACTGGGTTGAACGAGCAGAGCCTGCAACAAGCAGTTTTCGCGGCTCGCAGCCAGATTGCGTTCTACGCTTCGACGCCCGCCTATCTGCCGGTGCTGCAGTGTCACGGCTGGGAAGATTTCCAACCCAAGGCGAGCCAGTTGGCAGCACAGGGGAAATGGGCGGACATGGCTGGCCTCGTCGATGATGAGATGCTGCATGCCTTCGCTGTCGTCGGTACGCCGCGGGAGGTGGCCTGCAAAATCGCGGCACGCTATCGCGGCAAGGTCGACCGCGTCAGCCCGGTCATTTACCAGCCGGACGCGAGGCTGCTCGTTGCCCTGCTGCAGGAACTGCGCTCCGCGCTGCAGTAACTGGATCTTGTTGGGCGTTCACCCAGCGGCCTGCCCCGGCTGCATGCGGCGCCGCTTGCGGCAGAGGCCGGGTCATCATCGCCCGGACGAGGTCACGAGTCTCGGAGATCATGGCGACACTCAGGCCGGTTGCTCCACCGGAGTCAATCACCAGCTTGAGGTCCTTCTCACCAATCCCGGCGTGGTTGGCAAGGAACAGGTCTCGGGCCGCGTCGGCAGCGAACAGAGATATGTGTTTTCCGTCAAACAAGGCTGCAACCGTCGGCGTCAGATTGCCATTTGCCGCCAGGACGTGACGGAGCTTTTCGTAAGACGCACCGTAATGCGCCGCGGGCGTGATGGCCTGCGCGCAGACGACCATGCGTGTCCAGGTGACGAGGTTGTTGGCGATCTTGGCCGCCATGCCTACGCCCAGCGGGCCCATATGACCGAAGTCTGTGGAAATGGCTTCGATTGCCGCGCGCGCCCTTTGCACGTCGTGGGTCTCGCCTCTCTGCATGGTGAAAGGAAAGCTTCGTTGTCAGTGCGGCGGGTGCGCAAAGCGGGCGCGTCCACAAGGGCGATCCCGCGCAGCTGCAACTGCCCCAGCAGGCGATGCAGCGTCTCGATCCCGACGGTGCTATGAACCAGCACAAGGCAACCAGGGTCGAGCGTGTCAACGACCCCTGTCTCGCCCAGCACCACCTCTGCGACCTGACTGTCATCCCCGACACATACACAGGCGACTTCTGCTCACCGCGAGGCTTCGGCCATTGAGGTGGTCAGCTTCGCGATGCCTCCAAATGAGCCGTGTGCCACGGGGTTGGCACCGTAGACGGCGAGCTCGTGGCCGCCTTGGGCAATCAGACGCGCCTTGGGGTTCCCGTGCTTCCAAGTCCAATGAAGACGATTTTCGTCATGTGTGTTCCCGTGACGGCTTGGTGCTACCCACCGCAGCGATGGCCTCCTCGGTCGCACGCAGCAGCCCGCTCACACGCGGAAAGCCCGCGTACTGGGCGAGATGGATCAGCATTTCGCGCAGGCCTTCAGCGGGCGAGGCACGATGCCTGCGTACACCTTCTGCATCATCGCCGCACCCTTGTCACGTCGGTTCGAGACGCTCATTGCCTCGCTCCTTTCTTTACCGGATCGGGTAACACGTTCGTCGCCTCCGGGCCGGCGCGCGCCGTGCGGTTCCGATAGGCGTGAGGTGCCAGACCGAAGGTCTGACGGAAGCTCCGCGAGAAGTACTGCGGATCTGGATAGCCCACGGTGACAGAGATCTGCTTGATCGTCAGCGCAGTCGTATCGAGCAGCCGGCAGGCCTGCTGCAGGCGCATCCGGGTGAAGTACCGCATGGGTGCGACACCGGTCCGCCTCTTGAAGGTCCTCGCAAAGTGATAGGGCGACAGGTTGGAGGCCCGGGCGATTTCCTCCAGCCGCAGGCCTCCACAGAGCCGCTGTGCCATGAGTCCGCGGATCCGCCCGAGATCGATACGGTCCTTCTTCTCGTTCGCTTTTCGCGACACGAGCAACGGGATACTGGTCAGCAGGACCCTCAGCAGATTGGCGCCGTTGATGAACCTGTCAACGCTGAAGCTCGCGAGTTGCAGATCGTGTAACCCGCAGAGTGTCTCGAACTGGGCGATCAGCTCGGGGTGCAGGCCCACGGAAACCACGTTGTCGGCCAGATCGATGAACTGTATGTACGCTGCGCTCAGGTTCCCGGAGAACGCCACCCAATAGAAGCTCGGGGGCGTTTCATCTGACGCCGCCGCCAGCGCGGACACGCCTGGCGGACTGATCGCGATGTCTCCGGGGGACAACAGTCGATCGGCGGCGGCGGAGCGCAGCCGCATCCTTCCACGGATGCAGTAATACACCACATGACATGCCTGCACGAATGAGTCGTGCTTGGGATCGCGTGAGTAGTGCCCGGCCGCACGGGTATAGAGATCGCTTCCCAAAGGATGGCCGTGCAGCATTCGGCGCAACTCGGTCGGCAGGATGAAGCGCGAGCATCCCTTCGGTATCGGATACTCCCGAAGCGGGTAATCGCGGATCCCGCTTTCCTCTTCTCCGGGCATATCCGCAGAGGTGTGGGCAAGAATGTCCATACAGTGCGCAATCCGTTGGAGCTCTGAAAAATCCTACGCGGGCTAGCATCGGCAGGCAATTTCAGCGCGCGCTCCGGTGAATCGTGCAACGGCCGGGAAGGCCGCGCCTAGTCTGGTCAGACGATGCTGCAGGAGAAACCGGCTCGCCAGCTTCGTATGCGCCACGGGCATCGATGTGCATCGGGCATCCTCCGGTGCGGACACAGTCGTACAACCTGAAGGGGACATCTAATGAGTAATCCGCGCCATGCCATTTACGGACTGCGCTTCTCGCTGCTCGCCGCCCCGGCGTTGATGGCGGCTCCGCTGCTGGTGCAGGCGCAGACGGCCGATCAGACCTCCAGGCTCGAAGAGATCCTGGTGACCGCGCAGAAGCGCGAGCAGAACATCCAAGACGTTCCGGTCTCGATCAGCGCGTTGAGCGCCGATACGATCGCCGCCAATCGTATCGGAACCGTGAACGACCTGAGCGGCGTCACGCCGAACCTCACGATTCGCCCGGGCGCGGGCGGAGGCCGGAACCCGCAGTACTCGATGCGTGGCATCTATACCTTCGGCAGCGGCCTGGGGACGGACAAGGGCGTGTCACTCTACATCGACGGAGTCTACGTCCAGGCCGCAACGGGCTCGATATTCGAGTTCGCGGACATCGAACAGATCGAAGTCCTGCGCGGGCCGCAGGGAACACTGTTCGGGCGCAACTCCACTGGAGGCGCCGTCAGTATCAGAACGCGCAGGCCAACCGGCGAGTTCGGGATCCGGCAGGAGCTGACCTCGGGCAACTACAACCAGTTCCGCTCGAAGACCCGGATCGACTTGCCTCGCGTAGGCCCTCTCAGTCTGTCGCTTTCGTACCTGCACTCCGAACGCGATGGGGATACCCGCAATCTGGGAGCCGGAACCGTGTGGAATCACGGGCTGGCGAGCGGCGGCGTCTACGGTCTGCTCAGATCGCCGGAGCGGCTGGGCGACGAGAATGTCGACGGCGTCTTCGTCGCCGCGGACTTCGACTTTCATCCGGATTTCGACCTGTCCTACAAGTTTGATCTTTCCGACGCGGATTTCACGCCTCCTGCGACAGGGGTCGCCTATCTCGCGACGCCGGCTACAGCGGCACTCGGAGGGACGCCTCCTTCAACCACTCCGTACATGTTCTACCTCGCCAGCCCCAACGTAATGACGCCCGTGACGACGAAGCGGCCGGACGCGGTGAACAACTGGTTCAACAGTGAGGGCAGCACCGAGACTTACGGCCACAACCTGACGGCTACCTGGCAAATAAACGACTGGGCAACACTCAAGAACATACTCGCCTATCGCGAGACGAGCCTTTACACCAACTCCCAGCTCGATGGTCTCGGTGGCCTGATCGTGCCGACCTCCCGTGTGCCGTTCCTGTTCGTGGCCAACAACGTCGGGTTGTCCGAGAAGCAGTGGAGCGATGAGATGCAGCTCAACCTGAGCCGGGACCGGTTCAATCTCACTGCCGGACTCATTCATTTCCAGAACGACCAGGAAACCAGTGGCATCGCCGGTGAATTCAACTCCCTGCAGGGCGCGGCGATGGTGGGGCAGGGTACGTCCGCCCCGGGCCCCTTCGTGGTGCCCGCAAATACCGGATACGTTCGCCCGCGCGTGAAGGCGAAGTCCGATGCCTTCTACATCCAGCCAGAGATCCATCTCAACGATCAGCTCGACTTCGTGGTCGGCTACCGGATCACGAAGGACAAGAAGGACGGCACGGAGATCGTCCCCGGCTCGGTTCAGCCATATTCTCCCTCGCTGGGCCGCTCCTCGCCCATCCGCTACGACGACGAGAGGGACACCTATCTCGTCGGGCTCAACTACACGCCGACGTCGAACCTGCTCGCCTACCTCAAGTACGCAACGGGCTACATCTCCGGAGGACAGCTCGCCACGATCGTGTTCGCCCCGGAGACGGCCCGGTCCTATGAGGCGGGTATCAAGACCGAGTTCCTCGACCGGCGGCTCCGCAGCAATCTCGCCGTCTATCACGTGGACTACGGCTCGATTCAACAGACCGCATTGGGGGCGCAGACCGGTATCCCGTCGTCGATCCCGTTCGGGCAGGCGATCATCCCGAGCGCCGATGCGACGGCCTATGGATTCGAGTGGGAGAACACGCTGGTACCAATCGATCGGCTGATGCTCGGCGTCAACGTCGGCTACACGCACTTCGAGTTCGACGATGACACGGTGTTTCCGGGCTATCGCATCACGCACGGCGTGCCCGGATTCCAGGAGTTCAATCGCCCGGAATGGACCGGCAGTCTCTTCGCGCAGTACAACGGCCCGCGCGTCTTTGCCGACGGTCATCTGTCGGCTCGGGTCGACGGGCAATTCAGAAGCGAGTATCTGATGACGTCCGATACCTCGCCCGGCTCAGGACTGACGGCGCAGGAGGATCCTCTCTTGCGGGACTCGGCGACGGCACCCGATCAGTGGCTCGTGAATGCGCGGCTCGCCTTGAGCGGTCTCAGGATCGGGGGCGCCACGGTGGAAGTCTCGCTTTGGGGCAGGAATGTCTTCGACAACAGGAACATCATCCAGTACGCGGGCCTGGGCTTCGCGGGGGCGGTCATCTACGAGCGGGCGCGTACTTTCGGCGTCGATCTGGTCATCGAATTCTGATCTGCACCGCCGCCGGCCGCTGGAGCGGCCGGCGGCGGCAGCGGCGCGAGAATCCCGGTCATGAAGATCTGGGCCACAGCCGACTTCCGCATGCCCTACCGGCAGGTGGGCGGGTACGCCCGACGCGCTGAAGCGTTGGGCTTTGACGGCATCAAGGTCGCGGATCAGGTCTCCGACGGCTTCCTGAACGCCGCGGCGGCACTCGGCGCCACAAGCCGCATCACGGTGTGTGCGCCGGCGTTGGTCGCTTTCGCCCGCAGTCCCATGATCGTGGCCATCGCGGCCTGGGATCTGCGCGGCGCCTTCGGTGAGCGCTTTGAACTCGGCCTCGGTCCCCAGGTTCGCGGCAACATCGTCCGCCGCTACAGCGGGCACTGGGTTCCGCCTGCGCCGCGTATGCGCGAGTACGTGAATTCGCTGCGTGCGATCTTCGACTGCTGGCAGAACGGCACACCGCTGCATTTCGAAGGCCAGCATTACCACTTCACGCGGATGCAAGAGTTCGTCAAGCCGCTACCCATCGAACACCCGGACATGCCGATCATCGTGGCCGGAATCGGTCCCTTCATGACCGCCGTGGCGGGCGAGGTGGGCGACGCGCTCGCGACGCACCCGACCAACGTGGCGCCGCGCTTCATCCGCGAGCGTGTGCTGCCGAATCTCGCGCGCGGGGCTGAGCGAGCTGGTCGCTCGCTCAGCGACGTCGAATTGCGCATCAATTGTCTGTCGGCGACTGGCGTAGACGAGCACGCGACCCGGCAGAGCCGCGAGCAACTGCGGGCAACCATGGCGACGCTGTTCTCGACGCCGAGCTACTGGCCCATTCTCGAGTTGTATGGCTGGCAAGATCGCGGAGCGCACCTCAACCGCCTCGTTCGCGAGGGTCGCTGGCAGGACCTGCCTCCCGTGATCACCGATGAGATGCTCGATGTGCTGATCCCGACTGCGCCCTATAGCGGGATCGCGGACGTTCTGCGTGAGCGCTACGCAGGCCTCGCCGACAACGTCTCCTTCGCGCTGCCCGATGATCCTGCGCTGGACGCGGAGGTCGCCCGCGTGATCGAGCGGTTGCACGGGTAATGCGATGACCACCGGGTCGCCGGAACGGACTCCGCTTCGCCACGGCGCGCTCGAGGGCTTGCGAGTCCTCGAGCTGGCGCAGGGCATTGCCGGGCCGTATTGCGGCAGGATCTTCGCCGATCATGGGGCTACCGTCGTCAAGGTGGAGCCGCGCGGCACAGGCGACACGACGCGCAGCTGGGGTCCATTTCCGGGCGACCGGCGCGACTTCGAGAAGAGCGGTACCTTTTTCTTCCTCAACACGGACAAGCGCAGTGTCGCGCTCGACGTGGACGCCGCAGATGATCGGCAGCGGTTGCTCGATCTGCTACGCGAGACCGACGTGCTGATCGACGATTCGAGCCCGCGGCAGTTGCAGGAGCGAGGACTCGACTACGCCACGCTCGCCCGGCTCAATCCGAAGCTAGTGATGATCTCCTGCACGCCTTTCGGCCAGACCGGCCCGTACGCGGAGTGGAAAGGCTACGAGCTGAATGCCTACCATCTCTCGGCCACCGGCAGTCGCTATTGCGGACTTCCTGATCGCGAACCTCTGGCGACGGGAGCCTTTCTCGCAGATTTCTTCGGCGGTTTCACGGCCGCTGCCTGGGGCCTGGCCGCGGTGCTCGGGCGCGAGCAGGTCGGCGGCGGCCAGCACATCGACTGTGCATCGGCGGAGATTCTGGCGGCGCTCGTCGTTGGCTCGCTGAACGTCGGCGGGTACGCGCAGGACGGCGTCTACTACCGTCGGACCGGCCGCGGCATGGGGCTCGCCTGCCCGGCGCGGCACTACCCTTGCAGGGACGGCTGGGTATTCATCATTGCACTCGAGACCCATCAATGGCTGGGACTCTGCCGGGCGATGGACAATCCAGAATGGGCCATGCCGGAACTCCTCCACGAACTGAAGTCTCGCGGCGAGAACCGCGACCTGATCGATCCCATGATCGAAGAGTGGACGCTGCAGCGCTCCAAGAACGAGATCATGGAGATCTGTCAGGCCCACGGGTGTCCCGCGACCGCGCTCTATGACATGGGGGATCTCGCGCAGCTGCCGCATCTGCGCGAGCGAGATTACTGGCGGGAGCTCGAGCATTCGGCACTGGGTCGCGTGCGCACACCGGGTCCGGCCATTCGGCTGCCGGACTGTGCGAGCGGACCGCAGGCGGGTGCACCGCTGCTGGGCGAGCACGGCCCGGAGATCCTCGCGGCGCGTATGCCCGCGCGCGTGGCCGATTCCTCCAGTGCTGTCGGGGAGGCCGTGGGCGCGGTACGGGACGCGGGCCTGCTGCCGCTGAGCGGCATGCGTGTCGCGAACTTCGGTTGGGGCCTGGTGGGTCCGATGGTAGGACAACTATTGTCCTTCCTCGGCGCCGAGGTGTACAAGATCGAATCGAGCGCCCAGCTGGATTTCCAGCGCAAGGTGCCTCCCTTTCACCAGGGTATTCCGCACCCGGACCGCAGCATCCAGAATCATGCCTGCTGGGCGGGAAACCGCAGCATCACACTCAATCTGAAGCGGCCGGAGGCCCAGGCGCTCGCCCTGCAGTTCGTGGCGAAGTGCGACGTGGCGGTCGAGAACTTCAGCCCGGGCGTGATGCAGCGCATGAACCTTGCTTACGGGCAGCTGAAATCGGTGCGCCCGGACCTGATCCTGCTGTCGATGCCGGCCGCCGGGCTGTCGGGCCCGTTGCACAGGCTGCGAACCTACGGCAACAGCCTGGCGTGTCTCTCCGGTCTCGACTCCATCACCGGCTATCCGGAGCTCGCGAGGCCGCAGGGCATGGAGACCGCGCCGGCCGACATGCTCGGCGGCGTCGTCGGCGCGCTGGCCGTGATGTTGGCGGAGCACCATCGGCGGCGCACCGGCAGAGGCCAGCACATCGAGTGCTCGCAGCAGGAGGTGGTCATGCAGCTGATCGGGCCGGCGTTTATGGACTACGTGTTGAATGGGCGGGTGGCGGGGCCGATCGGCAACCGGCATCCTCTGCGCGCCGCGGCGCCGCACGGTCTCTTCCGCTGCCGCGGCGAGGATCGCTGGCTCGCGATCGCGGTTGCCACGGACGCGGAATGGCGCGGCCTCGTGAGCGCCCTCGGCAGTCCCGAGTGGGCGCTCGCTCCGGCCCTGGCCGATGCCTCCGGACGGCTGCGCGGCATCGACGCGATACACGAGCGGCTAGCCACGTGGGCCGGCGGCGGCGATGACTACGAGCTCGCGCGACACCTGCAGCAACACGGCGTCGCTGCAACGCCGGTCCTGGACGTCGCGGATCTCCTGCACGACCCGCACTATCGCGCGCGCGGCACGTTCATCGAGGTGACGCATCCGCTTGGGTTCGCGGAAACTATCTACGGGTCCTACGTGAAGTGCAGCCGCAGCGAGCCGCGCATCCAGCCGGGACCCGCGCGCGGCTGCGACAATGAGCACGTGTTCCGGGATCTGCTCGGGCTTTCGGAAGCGCGGTACCGCGAGCTGATCGAGCAGGGGGTCATCTACTAAGTCATGCAGGCACTCGTATTTCATGGATGGTGGATCGTCGGCGTGGCCATGCTCGCGCAAGCCGTGAGTGTGGGGCTCGGAATCTATTCCTATGGCCTGCTGGTGCTTCCCATCGGCAGCGAGCTAGGCGCGAACCGCATGGAGATGATGTGGGGCAAGACCGGTCTCTCGCTGATGACGATCGTGGTGTCGCCCATTCTCGGCGTATTGCTCGACCGCCGCTCGACGCGCGCCTTGATGATTTTCGGCGCCCTGGCCCTGGGATCGGCCTTCGCGTTGATCTCCGTGTCGCGTACTCCATGGGAGTTTGCCTTCGCCTTTGCCGTGCTCCCCGCTGTAGCCATGGCGTTCCTCGGCCCTCTCGGCACGAGCGTGCTGGTCACGCGGTGGTTCACAGCCCAACGCGGCCGCGCGTTAAGTCTCGCGGCCCTGGGCAGTTCCATCGGCGGGTTACTGATTCCCTTGCTCTTCCAGGCACTGATCGATGCGCGTGGCTGGCGCTCGGCCTGCCTGTGGACAGGTATCGCCGCCATCGCTCTCCTGGCGCCCGCCATCCTCGTGCTGGTGCGCAACCGGCCGGCGGACCTCGCTCTGTATCCGGACGGAGCGGCGACGGCGAGACCCTCCACCGCCCATGCCGCAGGGGCGCCTGTAGTTCATCTGCTCCGCAGCGGCCTGTTCTGGCGGATCGCGATCACCGTGGGCGCAGTGTTCGCCGCGAACGCCGCGCTGCTCGTGAACCTCGTGCCTTTCGCCCAGGGGCAGGGCATTGCCTCGAAACAGGCAGCGCTCCTGGTCTCGGTTTTCGCGATCAGCGGCATCGGCGGCAAATTGCTGTTCGGTCTCGTCGCCGATCGCGTCGATCTCAAGATTGCGCTGGTGACGCTCATGGCCTTGCAGGCGCCACCGATTCTGGCAATGGGCACGACGAGCACCTATCCGGTGATGGCGATCTCTGCCGCCGTTCTCGGGATGGCCTCGGGTGGTCTCATGCCAGCGTGGACTGCGCTGCTGGCGCGGATCTACGGGCCGATGCATTGCGGTCGAGTCCTGGGCCGCATGTTACCCGTCGCGGGCGTCATGTCGACCCTGATCGTCCCGTTCGTGGGCCTTCTGTTCGATCGCAGCGGCGACTATGCCAGGGCCTTCATGTTTCTCGCGGTGCTTGTGATCCTGGCGACCGTGTTCCTGGCGCCGCTGCGCCACATCACGCGTCTCGCTCCAGGATAGGTGAGCAGATGAATCAGACGGGCAAGATCGCGGACCGCATGGCCATCACCGACGTGATCTTCCAGTATTGCCGCGCGATGGACCGCATCGATGCCGAACTCGGCTACTCGGTCTGGCACGAGGACGGCACGGCCGACTACGGCGCCATCTATCACGGCAGTGGACGTGGCTTCGTCGATTGGGTGTGTGGTGCGCACCGCACGATGCTCGCCACCTCGCACCGGATCACGAACGTGCTCGTCACGCTCAATGACGACAAAGCGGAGAGCGAAAGCTATGTGATCGCCACCGTGCGCCGCATGGTCGACGATCGACTGCTGCAGACATCGACGTCGGGACGCTACCTCGATCGCTGGTCCCGCCGCGAGGGACGCTGGGCGATCGACCGCCGCGTCTACCTGCACGACTTCGACGAGGTGCGCGAAATCACAGGCAGTACGCTGCCGGAGACGGGTCGTCGCGATCGCGCAGACCCGTCGTACGAGGTATGGACACGATGAAGCTGGGAATTGAAGGTCGCAGGGCGCTGATCGCCGGATCAAGCAGCGGCATCGGCGCCGGCATTGCCGCGATGCTCGCCGGTGAGGGCGTCGAGGTTGTCGTGCATGGTCGCAGCCTCGCAAACGCCGAGGCGGTGGTGGCGGGAATCCGCACGCAGGGCGGCAAGGCGTCCGCATTGATCGGAGCGCTGGACGTGCCGGAGCAAGTCGAGCAGCTCGCTCGTGAGGCACTGGCCGCGGGTCCCATCGACATCCTCATCAACAGCGCCGGCGCGACGACCTCGGCCCGCGGCTGGTTCGACGTGCCGATGGAGAGTTGGCAACAGCAGTTCCAGTTCTCGACTCTGTACGCCGTCCAGCTCATGCGCGCACTTGTTCCCGTGATGCGAGAGCGCCGCTGGGGGCGCGTACTCAATATCAGCAGCGGCGCGGCATTCAAGCCCATGGCATTTCATCCCGAGTATTCGGCGGCGAAGCTGGCGCTACACACGCTGGCGTGCTCACTGTCGCGCGAGCTGGGCGACTGCGGTGTTACCGTCAATACCCTGATCTCCGGCCTCGTGATGACGGAGAACACGCAGGCCGCAATCCGGAGCGCAGGTGCAGCACACGGCTTCACCGAGACTGGAGTCGGGCTTGAGCGCCGCGTACTGCGTGAGGTGTGGCGCTCGACGATTCCACTCGCACGCGCAGGCAAGGTGGAAGAGCTGGCCGCCGCCGCCTGTTTCCTCGTGTCACAACACTCGGCCTATATCACCGGCGCCTCGCTGCGCGTCGACGGCGGAGGCGCAGGCTACGTGAACTGACGGCGGCTCCGGCGGGCTGCAATTGTCTCAGCCGATCAGGGTCGAAGTGTTTGCCCCGCCAGGAGATGAGCTCGCGCGGTGGCGACTGGTGCATTCTCGTCGCTCTGCCAGCAACTGATGCTTACCGCCGCCACCCGCCGACCGATGCGCTGGAAGTTGCAGCGCGCATGCAAATCCCCCGGTCCGGCGTGGCTCAGGTAGTCGACCGAGAAGTCGATGAAACGGGGCGGGCGCTGCTCGCCGAGTTGGGCGAATGCGGCAACGAGGGCCGTGATCTGCATGAAGCTGCCGATGACTCCGCCATGGATGGATGGCAGGCGCATGTTGCCGATCAGGCGCTGCTGGAATGGAAGCTGCAGTACGATGCCGCGATCGTCCGTGTATTCCTTGAGGCAGGCACCGATCTGCCGCGCATACGGCATGCGGGAGAGGGCCAACGCCGCACGCTCCGCGATGCTCCGGGCAGTGGAGCCTACGGCGCCTGCGGATGGGCTGCTCACTGGCGGACGCCTCTTGACGAGTGGGAAGCCCGCATGAAGGCTCCCGTTGCGCTCGCCACCGGCCGCTCGCGCCGTCCCGAGTGCAATTCGCACCGGACGAAGATGACTGAACGGGTGACTCGATAGCACCCGGCTTCGGCCACCAGATCGTGCTTCAGGGGAGCCGGCGCAAGGTAATCGATGCGCAGGTCCAGCGTGGACATGGGTTCGGGGCGCTCGAGACTGCAACCGGCCGCAAGTCCGCAGGCGGTGTCGGCGAGGCTGAACAGGACGCCGGGAAAGAAGAAAAGCTCGTCGGGATCTGCGGCCAGCTTCGGTTGGGCAGTGATGCGCATGCGGATCTTCCCGGGCGGCGAATCGAGGTCGACTTTCATGCCGACGTCGATCGTGTGAGGCATGTGCTGCTCGATGATGCGGGCGAGATTTTCGATCGATAGTTGATTCGTCATTCAGGGCCCTCTGCTGCACCATAGGCCATGTGGACGACGCCGCAGTCGAGCGCCGGTCCATAATCCAGGCAGCTTTCCGGTGAGGTCGTAGACATGAATGAAGCCGCTCCGCACATCGTGACCGGGAAGAGTGAGGGCGTCCTGCGCGTGGAAATCCGCCGGCCCGAGAAGAAGAATGCCCTGACCGCCGCGATGTACGGGCAACTGGCCGATGTGTTCGGGCAGGCCGTCGCGGACAGTGATGTTCGCGTGCTGCTGCTCCACGGGCAGCCGGGCGCGTTCACGGCCGGCAACGATCTGGGCGAGTTCCTCAACGATCCGCCGATGAACGAAGATGCGCCGGTCTTCCGTTTCCTTACGGCCTTCCGGGACTTTCCGAAGCCTTTCCTCGCCGCGGTGACCGGGCCTGCCGTCGGCGTTGGCACGACGATGCTGCTCCATTGCGACCTCGTGTTTGCGGGCGAGGGAGCGAAGTTCCAGCTGCCTTTCGTCAGCCTGGGGCTGTGTCCTGAAGCCGCCTCCAGTCTGCTGCTCCCGGCCCTGATCGGCCACGCGCGGGCCGCGGAGGTCATCCTGCTGGGAGAGCCCTTCGGTGCCGGGCAAGCGCGCGAGATGGGCCTCGTCAATGCGGTGTTGCCCGACGCCGAAGTGCTCGACCATGCGCTGGCCAGGGCTCGCCGGCTCGCAGCGCAGCCCCCGGCAGCCGTGCGACTGGCGAAGCAATTGCTGAAACGGTCGCAGGCGGCGCTGATCCGGGAAACCATGGCGGAGGAAGACCGGCAGTTCAAGGTGCGTCTCAACTCCCCGGAGGCGAGGGAAGCCTTCGGTGCGTTCCTCGAGAAGCGCAAGCCGGATTTCTCGCGCTTTTCGTGAGGCTGGAATCGGGGGAACCGGTCATGCATGGGGCTTTGCCGCGCGCGCGAGGATGCGTCGGGCGCGCTCCACGACCGGCTGGTCGATCATCTCACCATCGAGTGAGCGAGCGGCCCCCGTGCCCGCCGACGAGACGACCCGCTGAGCCCAGGAAAGTGCAGCCTCGTCGGGCAGGAAAGCGCGACTGATCGGGACGACCTGGCGCGGGTGGATGGCGAGTTTGCCGCCGAAGCCCAGATCAGCCGCGCGGCGCGCGTCGCGCTCGACGGTGACCGGATCGTCGATGGCCGTGGTGACGCCATCGATCGGTGCCGCAAGTCCGGCAAGCCGCGAGCGCAGCACGAGTTCGCCGCGCGCCAGCAGCAGCGCTTCCCAGGCATGCGCACAACCCAGATCGAGTGCGTAGTCGACCGAGCCGAATGCGGCCACGCACACGCCCGGCGCTCCGAGAATATCGGGCAGCCCGGCGAGCCCTGCAGCGCTCTCGATCAGGGGAATCACCGGCACGGATCGCCCCAGTGCTGCATGAACGGCCGCGATGTCGTCGGCGCACCGTGCTTTCGGCAGCATCAGCGCGCTGAACGGAACTGCCCGGAGAGCGGACAGATCGGCTTCGAAGCACGGCGAGGTACGCGCATTGATGCGGATGATCGTCCGGGATCCGTCCAGGTCATGACTGCGAATGCACTCACGCGCATAGGCCTTGCGCTCCGCCGCCACGGCGTCCTCGAGGTCCAGAATGACGGCATCGGCGCCGCTCGCGGCGGCCTTCGCGAATCGCTCCGGGCGGTCACCCGGCACGAACAGCGGCGCGATGAGAGGGCGGATCGGCGTGCTCACCATGAGGCCCTGGCCTCCATGCTTCTCTCGCCGTGTGACGACTGCGTCCAGCATTCCAGTTTGCCGCCGGTCTCGCGCCGGCCGCAGACGAAGAAGTCGCCCCCTGCAATCAGCGGCGCGACGCCGCGGTATTCGAAGACCCGCGGTGAGCTGCCACCGATCGTGGCCGCGAGATTCAGCAGCAGGGTGGCCTGTAGTGGGCCCTGCACGACCAGTCCTGCATAACCTTCGACGCCCATTGCGTAGGGCTGGTCGTAGTGGATGCGATGGCTGTTGAAGGTCAGCGCCGAATACCGGAACAGCAGCACCGGAGAAGCCGGTATGGTCCAGACCTTGTCGCAGTCCGCAGGTGGCGCAGCCGCAGGAACTGCTGCGGCACGGGCTCGCATCTCGCCCGGCGTCTCGCCCGGCGCCGGTAGCGCAGCCTCGCGATAGACGAGATCCTGCCGCTCGCGGATGACTGCGCCGCGATCTGTGTCGAGTTCATGCTCGACCGTGACGAAGCCGAGCGTTCCCGAGCGGCCTTCCTTGCGCGTGATCGCGGCGATTTTCGAGCGGCGCGTGACGTGATCACCCTGATGCAAGGGTGCACTCGTTTCGACCCGACCTCCGGCCCACATGCGTCGCGGCAGAGGTATCGGTGGCAGGAACTCTCCGGTCAGAAGATGGCCGTCCGCCCCCATCCGGGAAGCGTCGGCAACTTCGGGAGCAAGACACCAGTGAATCGCGGGCGGCGCCGCGCCGGGCTCCATGTCTGCAAGGTGTGGTGTCAGGGTCGCACGATAGGCATCGACCAGCCGGGGCGTCAGCACGTCGGAGGTCTCGCGGGTGCGGCCGAGCCACTGCGCCAGGGAAGGGAAATCCAAGGCCGCGCGCTCAGTAGCCGCGATACTTCGGCTCGCGACCATCGCGCGCCGCGCGCAGCACTTCCTTCGCGTCTTCCGTGGCACTGCATTGCATCATGTTGTAGGCCTCAAGTTCGATGACCTGCTCGAGTGTCATCGATTCTGCCGCATTGAGGCTGCGCTTGATGTAGCGGTAGGCCACGGGCGGGCCGCTGTCCAGACGGCTCGCGAGCGCCTGGGTTTCCGCTTCCAGTCCGCCATCGGGCACGACGCGCGTGACGAGACCGATGCGCAAGGCTTCATCCGCCGTGAGCTTGTCGCCGAGCAGGTAGAGTTCCCGCGCCCTGGCGGGCCCCACGACGCGCGGGAGAAGATAGCTGCCGCCGAAGTCACCGGGCCGGGCCGCCCTGACGTAGGCCGTGGCGAATGTCGCCGTTTCCGAGGCGATGCGAAAGTCGCAAGCGACGGCGAGGCACAGGCCGGCGCCGACGACAGGGCCGCGCAGCATCGCGATCGTCGGTTTCGGCATGGTGTGCAGCAGGATCGGCGAGCGGCTGAGCCTCCCGACGTGCGAAGCCCGCATGCCGACCGACTTCCACACCGGTTCCCCGGACCATTTGGCGCTGACGGGATCTTCCGGATCCAGCTGCTCGTGGCTGCGCAGATCCCCGCCCGAGCAGAATCCGCGGCCCGTGCCGGTCAGTACGACGACTCTCACGCCGGGATCGACGCTGGCCTCCTCCAGCGCTTCGTTGAGCAGCCGCATCAACTCCCATGTGAGCGCATTGAGTTGCCCGGGGCGATTCAGCGTCAGCGTGAGAACGCCTTCGAGCTGCTGCTTCAGCAGTACGGATGTCATATCACTTTCCAGAGTGGCGCCAACGTACTGTCGCGAGAACGAACACTCATCGTCCGTTCAGACGATGGGTCACGATGGCTCGGGGTCTAGCCTAGCATTGCCGGGCCGCGTGCGCGCCCCGCACGGGTTCGGTCCACGGAGGTAATTGTCAGATGCAGCGCTATCTCGCAGCCTGTGATGCAGGTGGAACAATGACCGACGTGATCATCGTCGATGAAACGGGTCGCTCGGTGGTAGGCAAGGCACCCACCAGCCCGCACGACGAGAGTATCGGCTACATGGAAGCGTTCTTCGAGGCGCTGGACGAGATCGGGATCCCGAAGGAGGAACAGCAGAGCTTCGGCTCGCGTCTCGAAACGGCGATCTACACGGGCACCTCGATGCTCAACTGTGTGATCAACATGTCCGGCTACCGGACGGGCCTGATCACCACCCGGGGCTTCGAGGACATCAACGCGCAGGGACGCGGCAAGCAGACCTTCATCGGCCAGCAGTGGTCCGAGATCAGCCACATGCAGTACCGCAGGCACCGCACGCCGCTCGTACCACGCAAGCTGGCGCGCGGCGTCACCGAGCGCATCGACATGTTCGGCAAGGTCGTCATCCCGCTCTACGAGCACGAAGTGGAGCAGGCCGCACGCGAGTTGATCGTCGATGAGCAGTGCCAATCGATTGCCATCGTTTTCCTGCAGTCGTACAAGAACGCCGAACACGAGGAGCGCGCCGAGGCCATCGTGCGGCGCGTGATGCAGCAGGCCGGCCGCGACATTCCCATCGAGCTCTCGAGCCGGGTCGCGCCGACGATGCGGGAGATCTCGCGCGCCAATTCGACCATCGTGCAGGCTTATGCGACTGATCCGGCGAGAAAGCAGCTGTTCCGGATCGAGGACTCACTGAAGAAGATCGGCTATCGCCACAGTCTCAAGACCGTGCTCGGTTACGGTGGCGTGACCAATATCCGCTACCCGCGGCTGTTCGAAGCCGCCATGTCGGGCCCTGTCGGCGGCCTGATGGGGGCGAAGTATCTCGGCAGCGTCATCGGCGAAGAGAACATTGTATGCTCGGACGTCGGCGGCACCTCTTTCGATGCCGGTTGCATCACGGCGGGTACGGTGCCCATCAACCGCGAGCCGGGTTTCCAGGACATGTATCTCACGGCCCCGATGCTGAGCATCAATTCCATCGGGGCCGGAACGGGCACCTATATCCGCATCGATCCCGCCACCAATCGCATCAAGCTGGGTCCCGACTCCGCCGGCGGTACGCCGGGACCGACCTTCATGGAGGCCGGCAATACGACGCCGACCATCAATGACGCCAATCTCCTGCTCGGCATCCTGAATGAGCACAACTATCTTGGCGGCAAGGTCAAGGTCAACAAGGAAACTTCATACCGGCTGTTCAGGGAAAAGGTTGCAGAGCCGCTGGGGCTCGACGTCTACGATGCCTGTGAGGTCTGCATCGATCTGCTGAATATCCAGATGCGCGAACACCTGGTGCGCAGCCTCATGGTCGGCCGTGACCTGCGGGATTACGTTCTGCTCGGATATGGCGGTGGCGGGCCGCTGCACCTGCTGCCTTACGCAGGAGGGCACCCCTACAAGGCCGTGATCACCGTGCCATGGGCCGGCGGCTTCTCCGCATGGGGCGGTGCCTGCATGGACTATGCGCACCGTCGTCACAAGACCGTTTCCGTGGTAGTTGCCGCGGGCGGAAGCGGCGCCGAGCGCGTGGCCGCTGTGCAGCCGATGGTGGACATCTGGGACCAGCTGCGCAACGAACTCGTCGAAGAGCTCGTGGGCGAGGGGTTCAGGAAGGAATCGATCCGGATCCAGCCGGTCGCCTACGTTCGCTATTACGGCCAGCTCGAAGATGTCGAGGTACCCGCGCCGACCGCGAGCATCCGCACTGCCGGCGATCTCGACGCGCTGATCGCACGGTTCGAGGAAATCTACACACGCATGTTCACGCTTGCCGGCAAGCCGGATGTGGGTACCTACCACATCACGGAAGTCTGCGTCGTGGCCACGGTCGAGACCGTCAAGCCGAAGCTCGTGAAGTACCCCCTCGAAGGCCATGCGCCGCCGCAGGAGGCCAGGAAGGGCACGCGCCGCATCTATCAGAAGGGCCAGTGGCACGATGCGAACATCTACAGGATGGAGAGCATGCGGCCCGGCAACGAAGTGGACGGCCTGGCCGTCATCGAGGCCTCCAACACGACGTTGTTCGTCCCATCGGAGTGGCACGTTCGTATCGACGAGTACAGCGTTTACTGGATGACGCGGAAGGACTGATAGATGGGCAATCAGCTGAAGCTCCGGGAGCAGCTCACCGTCAACGACGAACTGTTCAGACAGACCGGCTGCATGTTCGGTCTGGAGCGGCTTGCCGAAAAGGAGAAGGACCCCGGCCTCTACGAGGCCGTGTGGCACATCCTGCTGAGCGTCTGCAATACGGCCTGGGAGGTCGGCTGCAAAGTCTCGGCTTCACCGGTTGCCGCGGAAGGCGGCGACGCGCTCTGGGCGCTGCATACGCCGACCGGAGAGTGCATCTGCACCTCGTACGGCATCACCGCGCACGTGGGACTCCTCGCCTCGATGGTGCGCAAGTTCATCGAGCTCGGCTACGAGGATGTGCCCGGCTTCCGGCAAGGCGACATTTTCGAGAACAACGATTCGCACTACGGCGGCATCCACATGCCCGACATGGATACCGCCATGCCGATCTTCTACCACGGCAAGCTCGTGGCCTGGGCCTCCTCGGTGACCCACGTCGTCGATGCCGGCGCGGTACTGCCGGGCTCGATCAACTTCATGAACCCCGACACCTTCTCGGACGGCATGCCCGTCTCGATGGAGCGGATCGGCGAGAACGATCGCTACTATCCCTGGTACGAGCTGCGCATCAGGTCGCGTACGCGCGCGCCGGACTGGGTGTTCAGCGATGCGCGCGGGCGGCTGGCCGGCCTCATCACCGTGCGCGAGAAGCTGATCGAGACCATCGACAAGTACGGCCTCGCGTTCTTCGAGAACGCCTCGAAAGAATACATCGAGGACAGCCGGCGCTATGCCGTGGCGCGCATCCGCACGCAGGCGGTTCCGGGGCGTGTGCGCAAGTCGCAGTTCAAGGACCTGGCCATGAAGGACAACGTGGTCCTGATGCCGAAGCAGAAAGTCGATCTGCTGTCGAACGTGCCGATGGAGATGCACATCGATGGCAAGGCCAACGTGAGCCTGTCGCTCGCGGGGGCCAGCGCGAGCGTGCCTTTCGGCCAGAACATCACCCCGACGGCGCTGTCCTCGGCGCTGCTCATGGGCTACTCGCACGTCGTCGGCTTCGACATGTTCAACTCCGGGCCGACCTATGCGCTGACTGTGGATACGCCGCCACCCGGATCGTGGTGCAATCCCTTCGCGACCGACTGGTTCGCCTCCACCGGCATGGCCTGGTCCTCGGCGATCCGTTGGCTGAGCTCGCTCTACGAGGTGACGGGGCGCCTCTATTACATGCGCGGTTTCGTGGAGGAAATGTCCGCCGGCGCCGCCACGACCCTGTGCGCCGAGTGGAACGGCATCAACCAGTATGGGCAGTATGCCGTGTGCCTGACGCTGGAACAGGCGAGCAACGGATCACCGGCTCGCGGCATTTCCGACGGCGAGCCGGCGGCCTGGTGCCTGTACACGGCGAACGCCGACTTCGGCAACGCCGAGGTCATGGAGCTCTACTATCCGCTCATGTACCTCGGCCGGAACATGGAGCCGGATTCGGGCGGCTACGGCAAGTTTCGTGGCGGCATGGGTCACACCAC
>CAUJHX010000131.1 GCA_963204795.1 Pseudomonadota bacterium
CAGTTCGCCGAGCGCACGCCACAGCGCGTCACCGTCGTGCTCGATGACGATTCAATCACCTGCGAACAGCTCGAGCGCCAGTCCAATCGCCTGGCGCGCGCCTACGCCGAACAGGGAGTGCGCGAGGGCGATCTCGTCACCCTGAGCCTGCCGAACGGAGCGGAATTCTTCTACGCCTGCGCCGCGGTATGGAAGCTCGGTGCCGTACCCAACCCACTGCCGCCGAAAATGCCGCGTCTCGAGCGCGATGCGATCATCGCCGAGGCGAATCCATCGCTGATCGTAGGCCTCGGGGGCGATGCGGGCGGGCGCCGCACCCTGCCGGCCGGCTGGGAGCCCGACTCGTCGCTGTCCGATGAGCCATTGCCGGAGAAGATCGCGCCGCACGAGCGGGCGATGACCTCGGGCGGCAGCACGGGGCGGCCCAAGCTGATCATCCCGGCGAATCCGGCCGTCTACGACGCTGATCGGGCAATGTCGCTGTTCACGCCACGCAATGCCATGCTCGTGCCCGGCCCGCTCTATCACGCCGGACCGTGGAGCGCCGCCTGGGGCGGCATCTTTGCCGGTGGCAGAATCGTGGTGATGTCCCGTTTCGACCCCGAGCGGTGCCTGCAGCTCATCGAACAGCATCGCATCGACAAGGTGTTCTTCGTGCCGACGATGCTGAATCGCATCTGGCAGCTGCCCGAAGCGGTGCGCAAACGCCATGACGTCTCCTCGCTCGAATACGTCGGGACTGGCGGCGCGCCCTGCCCACAGTGGCTGTTCCGTGCCTGGATCGAGTGGCTGGGCCCGGAGCGCATGTTCGAAGGCTACGGCCCGAGCGAACGCATCGGCCGGACTTTCATCACCGGAACCGAATGGCTGCGGCGCCCGGGATCGGTTGGCCGTGCGGCGGATGGCTGCCGCGTGAAGATTCTCGACCGGGAGGGGCAGGAGCTGCCGCCCGGCGAAGTCGGCGAGATCTACATGCTGCCGGCCACGGGCCCCGGCACGACTTTCAGCTATCGGGGAGCCGAGCGGCGCATCACTGTCGACGGCTGGGAATCCGTGGGCGACATGGGCTGGCTCGACGCCGAAGGCTATCTCTACATCGCCGATCGTCGCACCGACATGATCCTCTGCGGTGGGCGCAACATCTATCCCGCCGAAATCGAGGCAGCGCTGAACGCGCATCCGGCAGTGCGCTCGAGCGTGGTGATCGGCCTGCCGGACGATGATCTCGGCCAGCGCGTCCACGCCATCGTCGAGACCAATGGCGTGACGGACGAAGCACTGCGCGCGCATCTCGAAGAGCGCCTGGTGCGCTACAAGTGGCCGCACAGCTTCGAATATACGGGCGCACCACTCTTCAACGAGGCGGGCAAGGTGCGCCGCTCGGCACTGCGCGAGGAGCGGCTGCAGAAGGCGTCACGCCGGCCGGCCTGATTCCGGCAATGCGCGGTCACGGGTCGGTTCCTCTTCAGACTGCGGCCTCAGCGCCTCGGGCAGACTCGCTGCGGCATGGTGCAGGGCGTCGATGCAGGCCAGCACGCCCGGCCGCAATTCTGGTCCGCGTCGGCGAAACAGGGTGAGAGGTCGTGACCATTCAAAGCCTGGCACGCGCAGGCGCCGCAACCTGCCGCTCGCGAAATCGGCCTCGAGAAGCGACACTGGCAAGACACTGACCAGCTTGCCGCTTGCGAGCGCGCTGCGGGCAAACTCGATCGAGGTGGATTCCAGAACGGCGGCGGGCGGCGGGAGCGATTGCGCTTCGAAAGCGCTGCGCAAGGCACCCTTCACTTCTCCCAGATTGATGCCTTCGAGCCAGGCTTGCGCCGCGAGATCATGTGCCGAAAGCGTGGCTGCGCGCGCCAGCGGATGATCGCGTCCGGTGACCACCACGTAGGTCTCGTATCCCAGGACTTCGGAGCAGAGATCCCGGCGCAGTTCGGCCTGCGTATGCAATGCCACCACAATATCCAGATCGCCGCGCTCCAGGCGCGGCAACAGATCGACATCGATACCGCCCAGGACGTGACAGGCGAGGCCGGGACGCTGCTGGAGCAGGCTCAATACCGCAGCAGATACGACCCGGCTCGATGCGGTGGCACTTGCTCCGATTCGCAGGGGAGCGGTGTCGCGCGCCCGCATGACCTCGAGCTCGCGTTCGAATCCGCGCAGGGCTGCATCCACAGTGTCGGCGTGCCTCAGCAGCAGCTCGCCGAAGGCCGTGGGACACGGTTTACGCAAGCTTCGATCCACCAGCCGGACGCCGAGCCGTTCCTCGAGCTGCCGCACCCCCTTGCTCACGGCCTGCTGGGTGCGACCCAGTTCCTCGGCCGCAGCGGAGAAGCTTCCCAGTTTCACGACCGCCAGGAAGTAACGGAGCTGCGTCAGTTCCACGCCAGGCTCATTTCCTCAGCAGCAAACCCAGGATCGACGGCCTCAGCACCATGGCCAGCACACGCCGCAACTCGGCGGGCGCCAGCGTCACTTCACACGGTAACAGGCCCGCAAGTCCCGTGAAATGCAGCTCGCCACCCCGATTGCAGGCGCTCTCCAGCTGCACATCGAGCTTCATGGCCGGAGTCTTGACACGCATATTTTCAGCCAGCCTCCGATGTCATCTGCCACGGCGGGCGCAGCACCGCGTTGCGCCCGGCCGCGCGCCCCGAAATCATCGCCTCCGTCAGGTACGAGCCGTTCTGGTACAGATTCGAGAACATCGAACCGAGCTCGCCTGCTTCATAAAGGCGCGGAATCGCGCGACCGGCATGGTCCAGCACCTCAGACTCCATATTGCGCCGCGCGCCGCCACCTGTGCAGACGATGGCGGGCACGATTTCGATGGCGTAATAGGGGGGCGCAACGACAGGATGCAATGTGGCCGCATTGCGGCCGAACTCCGTGTCGACGCCCTCCCGGCAGGCGCGATTGTAGCGATCCACCGTCGCAGCCACGGCAGCCGGGTCGCGACCGATACGCGCCGCCAGATCCCCGATGCTCTCGCCGCGGACGATCCAGCCTCTCTCGATCTCCATCGAGTTGTCCTCGCTCCAGCCGTAGCCTTCCACGACCGTGTTCCAGGTCATTACCTCGGTCACAAGCCGGTTGTGTCGCCGGGTCGTTTCGTCGAACAGCATGTGCATGCGCCCCACGCGATGATGGGGAGTATCGACATACTCTCCGTGCAGTTTCTGCTTGTAGTGCGTGAGTTGCCACTCAGCCGTTTCGTCGATGAACCGCTGGTCGTCGCCACCGATGTCGATCCAGCTGAAGCTCTGCCAGAAGAGCGTGCGCAGGAATGCCGTATCGTGCCCCGGGAAGCGAAAGCCCGGCCAGATTCCGCCAGACTGCCCCTGGTTGCGCAGGTGCCAGAGGGCCGCACCCGCCTTCTGCAGGATGCGGATACCGTCGCCCGTATTTCCCGGCGTGCCAAGCGGAGCGCAATCTGCAAGGCCGAAATAGTTGCGCTGCATGTCGAGATCGTTCTCGAACCCGCCGCACGCCAGCACGACGGCGCGGCGCGCCTTGATGGCGATACGCCGCTCGCCGCGCTGCGCGATGACGCCGAACACCTCGAGCGTGTCGGGGTCCTGCACCAGATCGACGATGGGTGTGTCATGTGCGATCCGGATGCGTCGCCGCTTGACGCATGCTTCGAATGCGAGCCAGACGCCGCTCGGGACCGGAAGTATCGTGGCTGTATGGGCGACCGCCCGTTCGGCGCCGTATTCCGGAAACTCCAGGATACGCCCGCGTTCGCTCCAGCCTGCGCTGTGGATATAGCGCGCCCCAGCCTCTTGCGCTCTGGCTTCGATGAAAGGTTCGAGCTCCACCATGCGCGCGGCCCATGCGTCGAGCATTTCCTCGGGAATCGGATTCGGCCGGCTCAAGGCGCGCTGATAGTCCTTGAGTGCCTCCTTGTCCCTGGCAATCAGCAGCGACTGGCCCGACACACGACTGTTGCCACCGGCATGGCGTTCGCCCAGCTTTTCCAGGATCAGGATATCGGCATCAGGATCCAGATCGCGCGCTTCGATTGCAGCCGTCGCGCCCGCGAGGCCGTAGCCGACGATCACGACGTCTGCTTCTTCATCCCAATGCTTGATACCGGCCAGACTCGCCATGATGTGTACTCAAGGTTGCAAGAGGGTGCTTGCACTGTGCGGCTTTGAGCGGCCCCTGCCCAACAACTTCGGGTTGTATCCACAACGCACCTGGCGCCCACCGCGCCCCTTGCCCGCAGCCCGTCGCCCGTGGCCCGTCGCCCGGATCACCCCCCGAGCACCGCGCGCACGAACGGCACCGTCAGCCGCCGCTGCGCCGCGAGCGCGGCGTCATCGAGCGTGTCGAGCAGCCGATAGAGCGTCTGCATGTCGCGCGGAAAGCGGCGCTGGAGAAAGCGTACCGTCTCGTCCGGAAGGTCGACCCCGCGCAGATGCGCACGCAGGCGCAGCGCTTCGAGGCGGCCGGCTTCATCGAGCGGCTGCAGGACGAATACGGGTACGGCTGCGAACCGCGACGCAATGTCCCGCAGCGACCAGCCGAGCGCCCCGGGGGGCTCATTCGCGGCGACGATCAGGCGCGCGCCGCGTTCTTCAAAGTCACGGTAGATCCGGAACAGGACCTC
>CAUJHX010000132.1 GCA_963204795.1 Pseudomonadota bacterium
TCGACCGATCCTTCGAGACCCTTGCGTCTCGCCTCTTCGGGGTAGTCCGCAGCCACCCTCCGGAGGAGCTTCATCTCCATGACGACCGGCTTCGGGCGATCGGGCTCGACACGCCGCTGTACCGGTGCGGGCGCCGGGGCAGTTGCAGTTGGATTGGCGCTGTCCTCCAGCGTGCGACCTGCGAAACTCACCGCAGTGAGTTTGGAGGGCCGCAGATCGGTAGGTGAGGCCACCGGCGTGCGCGTCGTTTCCCCGTAGCTCGAGGGTGCGGGAGGCGGCGGCGATTCCGGCGCAGCATCACGCGGCGCCGCTGGAAGTACTTCGGGGGCTGCGCTCGGGAGCGTCGCGCCCGGCGCAATCGATGTTGTCGTCATTGCGGGGGACGGCGGCGTGACCGCCGGCGTCGCCCCTTCGGGCTGATCTGCAGCGGCGGGTGCAGAAGTGGGTGTGCGGGCGAGCCGCTGCACTTCCTCGGCCCGATCGACGAGCGTGACGAGCAGTGCCAGACGTTCGTGCCGCAGGTCGAGGCGCTGCAACTCATCGAGCGATGCCCGCGCGGTGGCGACGTCGCTGCGGGTCAGCGCGTCCTCGATGCGTGCGACCAGCGCATCGCCCGGCGACGGCACACCCGGAGGAGGCGCCACGCGCGCCGTCGGGACCGGCGCCAGCGCAGGCTCGCCATCGTGCGAGAAGTAGAGCCACGCCACACCAAACGCCAAGGCTGCCGCGATCACGAGCACGAGAGGCAGCGGCAAGGCGAGCGACCACCGGCGGGAATCGGTCGCCGGGCGCAAGGCACCGCCCACCTTGCGCGACACGGCGCCAGGCGGCTGCCACTCGACGGTAGCAAGCGCCGCTCCGCTCGTGCGTGCAATCGGTGGAGGCTCCCGGGGCGCGACTGCGGCCGGGCCGGGTGCGGATGCGGGGGCCGCGGGGGTCGAGCTGATGGCCTGCAGACGCAAGGCCGACTCGAGTACGAGGCGCATGCCTGCCTGTGTAATGGGCTTCGCGACGAAGCGATCCACGATGCCGCTTGCGACCAGCGGTTCGAGCATCTGGCCGTCATTACGCCGGCCGAGCGCGAGCAGCAGTGTGGCAGGCGAGGCACGGTGGGCTTCGACGAACCAGTTGACGGGATCCATGCCGAGCGCACCGACATCGACCAGTGCGAGCACCGGCTGGCGCGCAACGAGATCCGCGCGCGCTTCATCCGCGTCGCGCGCCGCGATCACGTGGCAGGGCTTGTCGGCGAGCGCAGCATTCGCGCTTTCGAGCGCTGCGCTGTCGCGGGTCAGCAGCACGATCTGCGATTGTGACGCGACCGGGAGAGGCTCGGCTGCCGTATCCTCAGGAAGCGGATCGCTGCCGAGCACGATATTCTCGAACTCGCCCGACAGCAGGTCACCGCGTTCGGCGATCGCGAGCGCCATGGCTGAGCGCAACTGCATGGAGTCGAGCGGATAGCCGATGGTGTCGAAGAGCTTGAACGGCGCGAGGTGGCCGCCCAGTTTCTTGAGCCGCTCGCCATCGGCTGCAAAGATCCTGAGCACATCGGGTTCGGACATGCCGAGGGTGGCAAGCAGGTCGAGGCCCGAGCCATCGGCCAGCCGCTCGCAGGCGACCACGATGTCGTAGCCGCCCTCGCGCAATCGTGCGAGGCAGTCGCTCTTGCTTGTCACCTGGACACAGTCGATCAAGCCCTGCAGCGCACGCGCTGCAGCGCTCAGCACTGCCGGATCGTGATCGACGAGGACGACTCTCATCTGGACTCTCTAAATACCCTGCCCCTGACGGTCGAGACTCCGCCATATGTCACGAAACGACATGTTGCATTGCAACACCCTAACGGGTCCTTCGCACACTCAATACGTTAGGCACCTTTCCCAGGCGCCGGGTCACGCGTCCAAGGTCTTCGAGGTCCCGGATGTCGACCCGCAGGACCGTCGTCGCTGTGCCCTCGGAGCGCTGCGTAGTGGTCGAAAGCGAATCGAGGCGCAGACGCTCGCTCGCAACGATATCGGTGAGATCGCGCACGAGCGCCCGGCGATCAAGACCAATGACCGTCATCTCGACTGTCTGGGTACCGGAGTGCGCCTCGATCCATTGGCAATCGAGCACGCGCTCGGGCCGATCGACGCGCATGCGTCTCAAACCTGCGCAATTCGCCCGGTGAACCGTCACACCACGCCCGACCGTGACGTAACCGACCACGGGTTGCGGGCGTACCGGCGAACAGCAGCGCGCCAGCGTGATGGGCAAGTCGCCGACCCCCTCGATGGCAACCGGTGAGTTGCCGCGCCCCGAGGGGGTGGGCCGCGCACGTGGCACTGCGCGCGGCGCCGGCGGGGCAAGGAGGCGCGCGATGGCCTGCGTCAACTGCGTGGTCGTGACCTCGCCTTCGCCGACCAGCCGGTAGAGTGTGTCGGCATCGGGTGCCTTGAGGGCCTGCACCAGTGCGGCGAGGTGCTCGGCACCGCCCGTGGCGCGCGCGAGTTCACGCTCGACGGTGGCACGGCCCGCAATCCGGTTGTCTGCTTCGCCCAGGCGACGAAACCAGGCACGCACGCGCGCGCGGTTGCGGGATGAGACGAGATAGCCCTGTTCGGATGCCATCCAGTCGCGACTCGGTGCGAGCGCCTTGCCGGTGATGACTTCGACGATTTCGCCGTTGGCGAGCGGGTGCGTGAGCGGCACGATGCGTCCGTTCACCTTCGCGCCCCGGCAACGGTGGCCGAGGTCGGTGTGCAGGTGATAGGCGAAGTCGAGCGGCGTTGCGCCCTGCGGCAAATCGACGACTTCCCCTTGCGGGGTGAGCGCGTACACGCGATCCGTGAAAAGGCTCGCCTGCACGCGATCGAGGAAGTCCCCCTCGTCGCGGTGCGCACGCCCCGGCGCGAGCAGCTCACGGACAGCTTCGACCTTGCGCGCGTAGTCCGCGTCGCGCGTACCGCCTTCCTTGTACCGCCAGTGCGCGGCAACGCCGAGTTCGGCCTGGGCGTGCATGTCGCGCGTGCGGATCTGTACTTCGACCGGCTTGTCCGCGGGACCGATCACCGCGGTATGGATCGAACGGTAGTCGTTGCCTTTCGGCGTTGCGATGTAGTCGTCGAACTCTCCGGGGATGTAGTGCCAGCGACCGTGCACGACGCCGAGCGCCGCGTAGCAGTCCGGAATATCCTCGCAGACGATGCGCACGGCGCGCACGTCGAAGATGCGCTCGAAATCGAGTTGCTTGCGCTGCATCTTGCGGTAGATGCTGAAGATGTGCTTCGGACGTCCGTAGACCTGCGCCACGACTCCCGCGGCCGCGAGCTCCGCGCGCAGCTCGTGGCACAACGCATCGATATACGCCTCGCGTGCCGCGCGCGTTTCGTTGAGCGCGCTCGCAATGCGCTTGTATTCGCGAGGCTCGAGCAGGCGGAACGCGAGATCCTCGAGCTCCCACTTCAGCTGCCACACGCCGAGACGGTTCGCGAGCGGCGCGAAGATTTCGCGTGTTTCAGTGGCGAGGCGCGCCTGTTCGCTGGCAGGTGCGCCACGTGCCGCCCGCAGCTGCACCAGCTGGACGGCGAGGCGTGCGAGCACGACGCGCGGGTCGCTGACCACGGCCAGCAGCATCTTGCGCAGCGTTTCCGCCTGCCGCGCGTCGAGGCCGCGCTCGGGTTGCCAGTTGCGCGGCAGGCCGAGATCGCCAAGCGGCGCAAGCGCGCGGGCCATGCGCGCCGCGGTCTCGCCGATCGCCCGCCCGACTGACGGGTCGGGATCCGCGCCGTGCAGCGCTTCTGCAGTCAGCGTCCCGATCGCGAGCGCTTGGTCATCCGTGAGCGCGGCGACGATGGTTGCGGCCTCTGCGCCGCGTGCGAGGTGCTCTTCATCCGCACTTGAGCCGTGCAGCACCTCGCGCGCGCGATCGATGGCGAGCGCGAGCGCTGGCGGACAGTGAAGCAGCGGTTCCACGGCATGAGCTTAACGCTGTTTCGCGATATGATGGCGCCCGCATGGCGGGACACAGCAAGTGGGCCAATATCCAGCACCGCAAAGGTGCGCAGGACAAGTTGCGTGCACGCATGTTCACGCGCCTGCTGCGTGAAATCGCGTCGGCGGCGCGTGTGGGAGGCAGCGATGCCGTGGCCAATTCCCGCCTGCGTCTCGCCGTGGAGAAGGCGCGTGCGGCGAGCATGCCGCGCGATACGATCGAGCGTGCGATGAAGCGGGCCGCCGGCGGAGCGGGTGCTGCCGAATTTCAGGCCGCACGCTACGAGGGTTACGGCCCGGGCGGGGCCGCGGTGATGATCGATTGCCTCACCGACAACAGGAACCGCACCGTCGCGGATGTACGGCACGCTTTCACCAGCCACGGAGGTCACCTCGGTGCCGACGGCTCGGTATCCTATCTTTTCAGGCAAGTCGGCGTGCTCTCGTTCGCCCCGGGCTGCGACGAGGATTCGTTGATGGACGCTGCCCTCGATGCGGGAGCAGAAGACGTGGTGACGAATGCGGATGCCTCGCTCGAAGTCTTGACCGCACCCGCCGACTTCGAAGCGGTGCGCACCACTCTTGCGAAGCGCGGCTACGCGGCAGTTTCGGGCGAAATCACGCAGCGGGCGGCGACGGGCGCGGTGCTCGCCGGCGCCGCGGCGAACGAAATGATGGAATTGCTGGAGGCGCTCGAAGAGCTCGACGACGTGCAACACGTGTACTCGAATGCGGAATTCCCGGACGAGCTCCTGGCGCGCTTACCGGCCTGAGGCCGCGCAGCCCGCCGATGCAGGCGGCGCATCCGGCTGTCGCATCCTGGGCCTCGACCCCGGCTCGCGGCGCACGGGCTATGGGGTTCTCGCCTGGCGGGCGGGCGAGTATGTGCACGTGACGCATGGTTGCATCGATGTGTCGGGGCTCGAGTTCGCGGCGCGTCTGCGCCGGATCTTCGAGGCCGTGCAGTCGCTGATCGCCGAGCATGTGCCGGATGAAGTCGCTGTCGAGCGTGTGTTCGTGAGCCGCAACGCCGACAGCGCGCTCAAGCTCGGTCAGGCGCGCGGCGCGGCACTCGCGGCAGTGCCGGTCGGGACCGCGACTTTCGAGTATGCGCCGCGCGCGGTAAAACTTGCGGTCGTCGGCTTCGGTGCGGCAGAGAAAGGCCAGGTGGGCCACATGATCGCCCGGTTGCTGGCGCTCGATGCGCGCGTGCCGGTGGATGCCGCTGATGCGCTCGCCGTGGCGCTATGCCACGCTCAGGCGCGCCGGCTGGCGCTGCTGATGCGCGTCTCGGGCAGGCGCGCGTGATCGGCTCGCTGCGAGGTGTCCTGATCGCGAAAGCGCCGCCCCAGCTCGTGCTCGAGGCGGGCGGCGTCGGCTACGAGATCGAGGCGCCGATGTCCACCTTCTACATGCTGCCCCCCGTGGGTCACGAGCTGCGACTGCTCACCCATCTCGTCGTGCGTGAGGACGCTCACATGCTCTACGGATTCGCGACCGACACGGAGCGACAGCTGTTTCGTGACCTGTTGCGCGTGACAGGCATCGGGCCGAAGCTGGCGCTCGCCATCCTGTCTGGCAGTTCGGTGGAAGCTTTCACGCAGTGCGTGCTCGCGCAGGACGCGGCGGCCCTGACGCGCATCCCGGGCGTGGGACGCAAGACCGCCGAGCGTCTGCTGGTCGAGATGCGCGATCGTCTGCAGGCTGCGGTGCAGGCAAGTGGCGGGCCGGCCGTTGGCGCAGAAGCAGAAGCCCTGAGCGCGCTCGTCGCCCTGGGATACAAGCCCGCGGAGGCGTCGCGCCTGTTGCAGGCGGTGCGCGCTCCAGGCGCCTCGACCGAGGATCTGATCCGCGGCGCCCTGCAGGGTGCGGCGCGCGAATCTTGAAGAAGGTGACACATGACGCAGGACGCTGAGCGGATCGTGAGTCCGGCGGCCGGACGGGATGATGAGGCCGTCGAGCGTGCGATCCGGCCGCGGCGCTTCGCAGAGTACGTCGGCCAGCCGAAGGTGAAGCAACAGCTCGGCATCTTCGTCGACGCCGCACGCGCGCGCGGCGAAGCGCTCGATCATGTGCTCATCTTCGGACCTCCGGGCCTCGGCAAGACGACGCTGGCGCACATCCTCGCCGAGGAGCTCGGCGTCACGCTGCGCCAGACCTCCGGGCCCGTCCTCGAGCGGGCAGGCGACCTTGCCGCGCTCCTCACGAACCTGCAGCCGCGCGACGTGCTCTTCGTCGACGAGATCCACCGCCTCGCGCCTGTGGTCGAGGAAGTGCTCTATCCGGCGATGGAGGACTACCAGCTCGACATCATGATCGGCGAGGGCCCTGCGGCGCGCTCGATCAAGCTCGATGTGCCGCCGTTCACACTGGTCGGCGCGACGACCCGCGCGGGGCTGCTCACTTCGCCGCTGCGCGACCGCTTCGGGATCGTGCAGCGCCTCGAGTTCTATGGCGTCGATGACCTCGAGCGCATCGTCGAGCGTTCCGCGGGCATCCTCGGCGTGCCGATCGATGCGGGTGGTGCGCGGCGCATCGGCGAGCGTTCGCGCGGCACCCCGCGCATCGCGAACCGCCTGTTGCGACGGGTGCGTGACTACGCGCAGGTGAAGGCCGGCGGCCGCATCGATGTGCCGGTGGCCGATGCGGCGCTCGACATGCTCGAGGTCGATGCGCACGGCTTCGATACCCTCGATCGTCGCCTGCTGCTCACCGTGATCGAAAAATTCGACGGCGGGCCCGTCGGCATCGACAGCATCGCGGCGGCGATCGGCGAGGAGCGCGGCACGCTCGAGGACGTGATCGAGCCGTTCCTGATCCAGCAGGGCTTCCTGATGCGCACGGCACGCGGTCGGGTCGCGACACGCAGCGCCTGGCGCCATTTCGGGTTGGCGGTGCCCGAGCGCATCGCACCGAACCTGTCGCTGTTCGAGGACAGTCAGTGAGCGTCGCCTGGCCGGTGCGGGTCTACGTCGAGGACACCGATTTCGGCGGCGTCGTTTACTATGCCAACTACCTGCGCTGGCTCGAGCGTGCACGCACGGAGTGGCTGCGCTCGAAAGGTCTCTCGCAAGCGGCGCTGGCGCGCGATCGCGGCATTCTCTTTTCGGTCGTGAGCGTGCAGGTGAATTACCGGCGCCCCGCGCGTCTCGACGATGAACTCATCGTCACGTGTGCGCCGCGCGCCGATGGGCGTGCGAGCGTGCGCTTCGTGCAGCAGGTGCTGCGCGGGACGGAACTTCTCGCAGACGCCGATGTCCGGGTAGCCTGTCTTGGTGCGGGTACCTTGCGGCCGACGCGGCTGCCGGAATTCGTGATCGCGGAGGTCGGGTAGATGGGAGGAGAATTGTCGATCCTGCGGCTCGTGCTCGATGCGAGCCTCATCGTGCAGATCGTCATGGGGCTGCTGCTTGCCGCATCGATCATGTCGTGGGCAATCATCCTCAGGAAGCGTGGCGTGATCCGCAGCGCGCGTGCCGAGGCCGAGCGTTTTGAGGAACAGTTCTGGGTGGGCGGCGGGGACCTCACGGCGCTCTACCGCGAGATTGACGCGCGTGCGGGTGTCACGGGCATGGCGAGCATCTTCGCGATGGGCTTTCGCGAGTTCGCACGCCTGCGCCAGCAGGGCAGCGTCGCGCCCGAACAGATGCTCGAGGGCGCGCGTCGCGCGATGAAGGTGGCGCAGCTCAAGGAGATCGAGCGCCTCGAGCAGAGCCTCGCGACGCTCGCGACGGTGGGCTCCATCAGTCCCTACGTCGGACTTTTCGGCACCGTCTGGGGCATCATGAACGCCTTCGTCTCGCTCGGCAGCGTGCAGCAGGCCACTCTCGCCATGGTCGCGCCAGGCATCGCCGAGGCACTGGTCGCAACCGCCATGGGCCTCTTCGCGGCGATACCGGCGGTGATCGCCTATAACCGCTACGCGGATCAGACGAGCCGGCTCGAATTGCGGCACGATGCCTTCATGGAGGAGTTCTCGACGATTCTGCAGCGCTATGTCGCAGCGCGCACCGGGACTGGGGGCTGACATGGCGGAGGGCAGGCGCCGGCGCAGGTTGATGGGCGAGATCAACGTCGTGCCTTATATCGACGTGATGCTGGTGCTGCTGATCATCTTCATGGTCACCGCGCCACTCCTCACCCAGGGCGTGAAAGTCGATCTGCCGAAGGCAGGCGCCGAGCCGCTCGACGTGAAACTGCTGCGCGGCGAGCAGCCGCTCGTCCTTTCGATCGATCGCAACGGACGCTACTTTCTCAATATCGGCTCGCAGCCCGAGCGGGCGCTTGATGAAGCGACTGTTGCAGCACGGGCGGCCGCCATGCTCCGGCGCGCACCGGATCTGCCGGTACTGGTCAAGGGTGACCGGCGCGTGGCGTATGGCCGGGTAGTCGAGGCGATGGTGATCCTGCAGAAGGCCGGAGCGAAAAAGGTGGGTTTCCTGACCGATCCACTGCCCGATCGCCGCGTGTAGGGCGTGCCCGCACATCCGGATCACATGACGCAGCGTTCGCGAAGCGGGCCCGGCCACGGCTACTTCGGCCCCTATGCAGGATCCGTGCTGCTGCATCTCGCCGTTTTCGCACTGTTCGGCATCGGCTGGCTCACTTGGAAACGGGCGACGCCGCCGATGCCGCAGCAACTGGCGATCGAGGCCGTAGTCGTCGATCCGGCGGAGGTGCCGGGGCTGCGCACCTCCCGGCGCGAGCCGCAACCCGAGCCGCGACCCGAACCGAAGCCTGCCGCTGAGCTGCCACCACCACCGGCTCCGGTCCGCGACGACTCGAAGGAGCGACAGCGTGCCGAGGCGCGACAACGCGCAGAGGATGCGCGCAAGGCCGAGGCCGAACGCAAGGCAGCAACGGAGCGCGCGGCCGAGGCAGAGCGCAAGGCGGCGGCGGAGCGCGAGGCATTGGCGGAAAAACGCGCAGCGGATGCAAGGCGCAGGCTCGACGAAGCCCGCAAGCGCGCGGAACGTGAAGCGGATCTGCGGCGCAGCCTCGAGGCCGAAGAGCGCGCCCGTGCTGCGAGCGGTGCCGGAGCGCATTGGCGGGACCTCATCCGTGCGAAGATCATGGGCGAATGGCGGCGTCCACCCACGGCACGCGCCGGCATCGAGTGCGTCGTGCAGGTCACCCAGGTGCCAGGTGGCGAAGTGGTTGCCGCGCGCATTCTCAGCTGCAATGGTGACGCCGCCGTGCGACAGTCGATCGAACTGGCGGTCATGAACGCCTCGCCGCTGCCGCCGCCGCCCGATCCGGCCCTTTTCGAACGCAACCTCCAAGTGGTATTCAAGCCGAATGAATGACAGGAAACTCCTGGCTCCCGCCGCATGGCTGCTCGCAAGCCTCGCGATCGCAGGCGCCGCGTGGGCACAGCTGCGTATCGAGATCACCTCGGGTGTCACCGACCCGATTCCGATCGCGATCGTGCCCTTTGCGCGCTCCGTGCCAGGTGACGGTGGACTCGACGTGGCAGGGATCGTGCAGCGTGATCTCGAGGGGACGGGGCGGTTTCGCGCCATGGCGCGCGCCGACATGATCGAAACACCCTCGCGCGCGGGTGATGTGGTGCTTGCGGACTGGCGCATGGCCCGCAACGACTATCTCGTCGTCGGGCGCGTCCTGCCGGGTGAAGCGGGCGCAGTCCAGATCGAGGTCGAACTCGTGAACCTGGTCAATGGACAGCGCCTGGCGGGCCAGCGATTCGTGGCGGGACCGGCCTCGCTCCGGGAGGCCGCGCACAAGGTGAGCGATCTCGTCTACGAGAAGATACTCGGCGTCCCCGGTGCCTTTGCAACGCGCATCGCCTATGTCGCGGTCGACGGACAGCCACCGCGGCAGACCTACCGGCTCATCGTGGCCGATGCGGACGGCGAGGGGGCACGTACCGTCTCGGAATCGCCCCTGCCGCTGATGTCGCCCGCCTGGTCGCCCGATGGCGAGTGGCTGGCCTACGTATCGTTCGAGTCGCGTTCATCGGCGATCTGGCTGCAGCGCTTGCGTACGGGTGAGCGCCGCCGGCTGCTGGCGCGCCCCGGCATCAACGGTTCGCCGACGTTCGACCCTGTTCGCGGGGACCGACTCGCGGTCACGCTCTCGACAGCGAGTGGCAACCTCGACATCTACCTCGTTGCGCTTGCGGATGGCGCTTTGACCCGCGTGACGTCCGACCCTGCCATCGACACCGAGGCGGTATTCAGCCCGGACGGACGTTCACTCTATTTCACGTCGGATCGCGCCGGCAGTCCGCAGATCTACCGCGCCGATGCCGCTGCCAATGCGTCGGCGACGCGCGTGACCTTCACGGGGAGCTACAATGCGCGGCCGAGGCTGTCGCCTGACGGCAAGCAGCTCGCGATGGTGACACTCGCGGGTGGCAGCTACCGGGTCGCGGTGCAGGATCTCGCGACCGGCGTCGCGCGGCAGTTGACGAAAGGACCGCTCGATGAATCCCCGAGCTTCGCGCCGAATGGCGCCATGCTGATCTATGCGGGGCGTGATCGCGGGCAGGGTGTGCTCGCGACCGTGGCAGTCGACGGCCTGACGACCCAGCGGCTGAAGGCCGACCAGGGCGAAGTTCGCGAACCGGTATGGGGCCCGCGGCGGCCATGATTTGCAGGAAAGGCAGTGACACGATGAGAAACCTGATGTGGATCTGGCTGGCGGCGGGTGCGCTCGCGATCGGTGGCTGCGCCACGAAGAAGCCCGTTCAGAAGCCCGCCACCGAGACCTCCCAAGGCGCCGAAGCGGGCGCTGGGAGCCAGGGCGCGGGCAGCGGCGAAGGCGTCACGACGGCGCCTCTCGGGGATGACACGGCATCCGCGGGCCCACAGGGCGAATTGCTCAGCAAGCGGATCATCTATTTCGAATTCGACCGCGCAGAGCTCAAGCCGGAAGATGAAACCCTCATTGCCGCGCACGCCCGGTATCTGGCCTCGCACCCGGGCACACGCGTGCGTCTCGAGGGGCACACCGACGAGCGCGGCACGCGCGAGTACAACATCGGCCTCGGTGAGCGTCGCGCGCAGACCGT
>CAUJHX010000133.1 GCA_963204795.1 Pseudomonadota bacterium
GCGCGCGCGAGCGCCGCCTTGGCGACGTCACAAGGGCTCGCATAGACCTTGCGACCCACCGGATCGAACTGGAACGAGCAGCTCGCGGGGTCGGCGATCACCGTGACGGGTGAGATCGACACTGCGGTATCGAGTGCCGGATTCGCTGCATGCGTGAGCGCCCGAAAGGTCGGAAAGTAGGTCAGCACTGCCAGCGCGCAGCCTGCGAGTACCACCGTCTTGCGCCCGACGCGATCCGACAGCGCGCCAAAGACGACGAAAAACGGTGTGGCGAGCGCGAGCGAGACGATCATTACGATCGTGACCGCCTGCGGATCGAGCTGCAGCACTTTCTCGAGGAAAAAGAGCGCGTAGAACTGCCCTCCGTACCACACGACAGCCTGGCCCGCGGTCGCACCGATCAGCGCGAGGAGCACGAGGCGCAGGTTCTCGCGGCGTCCGAATGCTTCAGCGAGCGGTGCTTTCGACAACGTGCCTTCGCGGCGCATCGCGACGAAAACCGGCGATTCTTCGAGTTGCAGGCGGATGTACACGGAGATACCGAGGAGCACTGTCGACAACAGGAACGGGATACGCCAACCCCAGGTTTCGAAGGACTCGCCGAGCAGCAACCGGCACGCGAGAATCACGATCAGCGACAGAGAGAGCCCGAGCGTCGCGGTCGTCTGGATCCAGCTCGTGTAGAGGCCACGACGGCCCTCGGGCGCATGCTCGGCAACATAGACCGCGGCGCCGCCGTACTCGCCACCGAGCGCGAGCCCCTGCAGAAGTCGCAGCGCCACGAGAAGGATCGGTGCCGCCACGCCGATCGATGCATAGGGGGGCAAAAAACCCACGAGCGCAGTCGAGGAGCCCATGATCACGATCGTGATGAGAAAGGTGTGCTTGCGGCCGATCAGGTCGCCAAGCCGCCCGAAGACAAGCGCGCCGAACGGTCGCACGAAAAAGCCCGCTGCGAAGGCGAGCAATGCGAAGATGAAGCCGGTCGTTTCGTTGACGCCCGAGAAGAACTGGCGCGAGATGATGACCGACAGCGAACCATACAGATAGAAGTCGTACCATTCGAAGACGGTACCCAGGGACGACGCGAAGATGACCCGGCGATGCGCGCGGGCGATACCACCGCCGCTCAACTACCGATCCACCACGCCGCGAATTCGTCGAAACCGATGATGCCATCGTCATCATGGTCGGCGCCCTGGAATGCGAGTTGGCATTCCTCCTTCGACAGATCTTCGTCCAGTTCGGCCAGCAGCTCGCAGAACTCCGCGAATACGATCCGGCCGTCGTCGTCGCCGTCGTACTCGTGGAAGCGTTCGCGCAACTCCGCGATCGCCTCCGGTGTCATCGCGCCCATACCCACCCCCGTTGCCCGCCATTAAATCGCGAGCGCCCTGCCGCGTACAATACGCGCGTGAAGAGCATGTCAGGCAAACCGGTCCCGGTGCGCGTGGGCCGCGAAACGAAGGGCCGGGGCGGCAAAGGCGTGACCGTGATCACCGGCCTGCAACTGTCAATGGCCGAACTCGAGGCGATGGCCGGCGATCTCAAGCGCCGCTGCGGCTGCGGTGGCACAGTCAAGGACGGCGTGATCGAGATCCAGGGCGATCAGCGGGACGCAATCGTCGCGGCGCTGCGCGCCCGCGGCTTCGACGCGAAGCGCGCGGGAGGCTGAGCGTCGGGGCGCTTCGCGTCCCCGACGCGCGACGGGCCAAGAGCTACGGGCGACGAGCCAGAAGCGCTTCGCCGGCCGGCAAGCGGGCCGACACTTCTGGCCCGTTGCCCGTTGCCCGCAGCTCGCCGCCCCTAGAAAAGCACCCCGTCGTCATCCTTGCCGAGCATCGCCTTCCTCACCATCGGGATCGGTGGGCCACCGTACGACAGGAATGCGTCGTGGAAGTCCTTCCACGCGCCGCGGCCACCGCGGGTCGAGGTCCAGTCGGTGCGCAATTTCAGGATCATC
Source organism: Pseudomonadota bacterium (assembly GCA_963204795.1). Taxonomy (GTDB): domain Bacteria; phylum Pseudomonadota; class Gammaproteobacteria; order Steroidobacterales; family Steroidobacteraceae; genus CADEFQ01. The sequence goes on from CAUJHX010000133.1 coordinate 1,964, forward strand.
AGCTTGCCCATCGTGTAGTTCAGATAGGCGGGATCGTAGGTGCCGCGCGCGGCCTGCTGGCGCGCGTTGCCCGGGTCCTGGAACGCCTGTTCCCGGAACAAGCGCTCGGACTGCTCGACCGTCATGCCGCCGGTGTGCAGCCCGATTGCCGACATGAATCGCACGTTGCGCAGCAGTGCATTCGACAGCTGGCCGACATGCGCTTCCGCGTCGCCGGAATCGAGCCCCATGTCCCACATCATCTCCTCGGTGTAGTGCGCCCAGCCCTCCGCGAACGCATAGCCAACGAACAGCCGCCCGATCATCGACTTCGATTCGTTCGCATGCAGGAAATTGAGGAAGTGACCCGGCCAGACCTCGTGCACGGACGTGAAGAGAAGGTCATCCTTGCCCGGGATGTAGGCGAGCTGGTCTGCCTTGCTCCAGGTCGGGTCGGGCGGCGCGATGTAGTAAATGGCCGGCAGTGGCTTCTCGAACGGTCCCGGTATCTCGATATACGCTGAATTGGCCCGGTTGTAGGGCGGCGCCTCGCGCACCAGCGCCTGTTCATCGTTGGGCACCGAGACGACTTTCCGGTCGATGACGAACTTGCGCAGCTCGACGAGCTGTCCGGTTGCCGCCGCGACCGGGCCACCCTTGGGCTTGTCGGCGTTCAACTTCGCGAAGCAGGCAGGAATCGACTTGCCCGGTGCAAACTTCGCGCAGGCTTCCATCACGGCAGCGAGATTGCGGTCGAGGTCGGCGCGACCGATCTTCTCGAGTTCGGCGAGCGGAGTTGTGACGCCTTCCGTCATCGCGAGCATTTTCGCGAATTTCTCCGCCCCGAGCGCAAAGCCCTGCGTGGCGGTTGCACGCTGCGCCTCGAAGTATTTGGCGAGATCGCGCATCGAGTCGGCAGCGGCCTTGTTCGCCGTCTTGAAATCGGCCTGCAGGGCCGCATCATCCACCGACGCGAAGATCTTTGGCACGTCGGCGTCGAAGAAGCTCGCGTAACCGGCGAAACCCGAGATCGCCCGCTCGACGAAAGTGCGCGGCAACGGCAGCCGCAGATTCTCCTTGATGAGCCCGGCCGCGGCGGGTACTGCTTTCGCATAGGCGACATACGCGCGCATGCGGTCGGCCAGCGGCGCATAGTCGCGCGTGAGGTATACGGAAGGGTTGAGGCCGTCCAGGTAATACGTTGGATTGGTGAACGGCTGCTCACCACTCTCGAGCCAGAAGAGCTCCCGGTCGATGCGCGCAATCACGTAGTCACGTTCGAATGCGAGAGCCGCATCGAGGCGCGACGCGTCGAACTTCGCGACCGCATCGCGGGTCTCGTGCAACCGGGCGATATTGGCCGCGATACCCGCCTTGCTCCAGTCGGGCAGCTTGCCGTCGTACTCGTGCCGGCCGCTGTCCACGGCGAATGGCGGACTGCTCGCCAGCCGGTCCTCGATGAATTTGTCGCGAATGCCCGCCCAGGCGTCCGCCGGCGCCACGGCCGGCTGTTCTGCGACCGGTCCGCTGCGCTGGCAACCGGTGGTGAGCGTCGCGAGCGCAGCAGCAACGATCAATCCCTTTGCATGACTCGGCTTCATGGGTGGATTCCTCCTTGCATACATCCTACCGCAGAGGCGGCATTGACAATCACCACCGGTCGATTACGGTAGGCACATGCGACATCGTCTCGTCATCGGCGCCCTGGTGGCGGTTGTGGCAATCGTCGGGCTCGCAATGCTCTTCTGGCCGAAGCGGATGGCCGAGCCGCCACCCCCGCCCGCGGCTGGTCCCACGATCGACGAGCCCGTCGTCGAGCACCCGCTGTCGCCCCCACCTGCCGACGCGCCGGCGGCGCCTCTCCCGGCCCTCGTCGACAGTGACACATTCATGACCGGGGCGTTCGCAGAACTCATCGGTGCGCAGGCGGCGCGTGATTACATCGCGACTCCGGGTGTCGCGCGTCGTATCGTCGTCACCGTGGACAATCTCGCGCGCGAGAAGGTCCCCGTGCTGACACGCGCGGTGGGGCCGATTCCGGGCACTCTCGCCGTGACACGCGATGGCGAGCGG
>CAUJHX010000134.1 GCA_963204795.1 Pseudomonadota bacterium
GCGCTGATGATCGCCGGCATGTTGAGGTAGCTCTGCGGCGAAGGCGGCGGGCCGATGCAGACGGATTCATCGGCGAGCAGCACGTGCTTCAGGTTCGCGTCGACCGTGGAGTGCACCGCGACGGTCTTGATGTCGAGCTCGCGGCATGCGCGCAACACGCGCAGGGCGATCTCGCCACGATTCGCGATCAGTACTTTCTCGAGCATGGCCTACTCGATCGTGTAGAGCGGCTGGCCGAATTCCACCGGCTCGCCGTTTTGCGCCATGATCGACGTGATGCGGCCCGCCTTGTCGCTCTCGATCTGGTTCATCATCTTCATCGCTTCGATGATGCAGAGTACCTGCCCGGCCTTGACCTCATCGCCGATCTCGACGAAAGGCTTCGCGCCAGGGGAGGGCGAAGCATAGAAGGTGCCGACCATCGGCGCGGTCACGACATACTCATTCGACTTGCGCGGCGGTGCGGCCGCAGGGGCAACCGCTGCGGCCGGCGCTGGTGCTGCGGCCATCGCGGGCGCTGCCGGCGGCGCTGCGATGATGTGCTGGGCGGGGGCGCCCGTGGACATGCGACTGATGCGGACCGATTCCTCGCCTTCCTTGATCTCGATCTCGGCGATGCCCGATTCCTCGAGCAGCTCGATGAGTTTCTTGACCTTGCGAATGTCCATGCCGTGTATCCCGTAGCGAAAAGGTGTTAGCGGGGCTCGCGCGCCGCAAGCTGCCCGGCAGCCGCGCGTACCGCGAGTTCGTAGCCTGCGCCGCCGAGACCGAAGATGGCGCCAACGGCGATGTCAGTGAACCAGGAGTGATGACGAAACGTTTCGCGCGCGAAGACGTTCGACAGATGCACTTCGATGAATGGCAGCGCGACCGCAAGGAGCGCATCGCGCAGTGCGATGCTCGTGTGGGTGAATGCGCCCGGATTCACGATCAGGAACGCCGTGCCATCGTTGCGCGCCGCGTGGACGCGCTCGACGAGCTCGTGCTCGGCGTTGCTCTGGAAGGCGATGAGTTCGTGACCAGCGGCCTGCGCCGTTGCCGCAGCGCGGGCGACCAGTTGTTCGAGTGTCGCCGTGCCATAGGTGTGCGGCTCGCGTTGTCCGAGCAGATTGAGGTTGGGTCCGTTCAAGAGCAGGAGGCGCGCCATGGACCGCGGAATCTACCGGATTTGCGGCGTTCGCGAAACTTAAGCGCAATATCGAGCGATATCGGGCATTTATGCGGGCTGTTGCGCCCGCGCGGCTGCCAGTTCGCGTAGTTTGTCGGCGATTTGTTGCTGTGCAGCAGCCAAGGCAAGGCGCTTCGCGTCGACATCCTGCACCCGCGCGAGGATGAACGCCGCTTCGTCCGCATGCAACTCCCCGACGCGCACGGCCACGATGCGCCCTTCGCGGTCCGAGAACACCGAGAACGGCAGAACCGGTTCGAGGCCGAATGCTGCGGCCGCGTCGAGGCCGTCCTGTTCGCCAATGAGAAGCGGGTAGTCGAGGCCGATTTCAGCCGCGTACTTCAATACATCGTCGCGAAAATCGACCGCGATGCCGATGACTTCGAGCCCCTCGGCCGAATGATCCTTCCGCAGCTGTTTGAGCAGGGGTATTTCGCGGCGGCAGGGCGCGCACCAGGTCGCCCAGAAGTTCACGAGCAGCGGCTGTCCCGCCCAGTGCGCGAGTGTACGGGGCACGCCGTCGCGGTCCTTGAGCGTGAACTGCGGCAGTGTGTCCGGAATCTTGCGGGGCGGCAGCCGCGCCTCGACAGCAGGCTGGCTGGTGAGGGCCCCCACGGTTACAGCGGTCGCGACAGGGGCTGCGATGCGCGCCATGTTCAACGCGCGATACGCGATGAAGCCGGCAGCGGCAGCGCAGGCGGTGACTGCGATCAGGGCAAGGAGTCGTAGCGGGGTCATTCCGGCCAGTGTGCCACGGGCTTCCGCGTGTGGCAGGACTAGTACACTTCGCGGGATGGGAGTCCGACCAGTCGCGTTGTTTTGGCCGATCCTGTGTGTGCTCACGGCTTGCGGGCGCGCGCAGGTGGACTTGCCGCGCACCGTACCGCCCGAACCGGCGAGAGTCACGGCGAAGGCGAACGGCTTCGAAGGCGAAATCACCATCGATGGGGGCATTGTGTCGGTGCCCCGGCTGCACGAACTCATCGAGCCGCGCATGCGCGGCTCGCTCGCGGAAGCTCAAGTGGCCTCGCAGGCCGACGCCAGGGCGCGCGGGGTGGCCACCGCCGACGGATATTTCTTCACGGCGTCATGGACAAGCCGCCCCGCAGGAGATCGCTATCTCGATGTTCGCGGGCAGGTGTCTCAGTACACGGGCGGCGCGCATCCCATGACCACGCTCGAGGCGTTCGTCTGGGACCGGCTCGGGCAGCGGCGCCTCGCGCTCGCTGATCTTCTCAAGAACCCGATGCCGGGATCACCTGCAGTCCTCGCGCTTGCGGGCGCAGCGCGCGCTGCGCTCATTGCGGTGAAGCGTTCGCGCGCGCCGGATTACGATCCGGTGAAGGATACGTTCATCGGCACTACCGGCGATGGCCCGTTCGTGCCGGACCTTGCGAGGTTCGCCCGCAACGTCGAGCTCCTGCCGCGCGACGCGGACGGCACAAGGGGAGGTCTCCTGTTTGTCTATTCGCCGTACGAGGTGGGGCCGTACGCGGAAGGCAGCTACGAGGTGTTGGTGCCCGCGGCGATCGCCGCGCCGCTCCTCAAGGCCGACGCAGCGAGGCTGCTGAAATAGGCGTCCTTCTCACTGCATGGCCTGGGCGGCGAGCGGCGCGAACTCCTGCGCCTTCATGTAGCCAACCACTCGGAAGTTGCGCCGCTCGGTACCGTCGGTGCCGTAGAAGGCAATCGTCGGCGGACCGAAGATGCCGAAGTGTTTGAGAAGCGCCTGATCCTCGGCATCGTTCGCGGTCACATCCGCCCGCAGCAGGACCGCCTTGGCGAGCGCCGCCCGCACCGCGGGTTCGGAGAACGTGTACTTCTCCATTTCCTTGCACGACACGCACCAGTCTGCATAGAAATCGAGCATCACGGGCCGGCCTGCCGCGCGCGCCGCGGCGATTTCGGCATCGAGGTCCGCGACTGACTTGATCGTTTTGAAAGGCAGCTCCG
>CAUJHX010000135.1 GCA_963204795.1 Pseudomonadota bacterium
TGCAGAACGCGGCGATCCGCACGATCAGCTACGTGCCGATCACGCAGGTGCACGTGGTACCGAAGAAGAAATTCTGGGAGAGCGACGGGCTCAATCCCACCATGTGGACGGATGGCATCACGGGTACGGTGTACGCACAACGCTTCGGCCCGAACCCCGACGAAGTCATGAGCCTGACGGCCTGGGCGCGTGGGCTCAATGCGCAATACCTCGACCTGCTGGGTCCAGAGGCCGCCGGTCGCGCGGTCTTGGCTGAACTTGAGCGCCTGCGACCGGCGTCGAAGGGCGCCCTCACGGTTGCGAAGGTTCGCTCGTGGGCGACCGACCCATTTGCGGCCGGCGTGTGGGCCACATTCGGGCCCGGCCAGGTGACGAAGTTCGCGAATGAGCTCGCCAAGCCTCATGAGCGGCTCTTCTTCTGCGGCGAGCATACGGCGCTCGGCAGCCGCGGCATGGAAGGCGCGCTCGAATCGGCCGAACGTGCGGCGGTCGAGGTGCAGCTCGCGCTGGTGTGAATCAGTGCGTCAGGCCGCGATTGCGCCTCTCCGTTACCCGCCTGACAAATCCGGCGCGGGTGCGTCTCACAGACAGCGGGACAACGAGGTTGGCAAGGAGGGTGCCATGAAGGACGTACGGCGCAAGACAGCAAAGATCGCGGCCGTCGCCGGGCTGATGTTGGCGGCATCGACGACAGAGGCTGTGGAAGTCCGCGATCTCGTGGGCCATGACGCATTGTTCGGGCGCTACGCGCCGGCAGGAGACTGCAAACGCGAACCCCGGATCATCGTCGATGCGACCGGGATCGCATTTCATTGGAGTGGCAAGGCAGTGAAACCCGCCACGTTCGAATACGCTGCCAGTTACGGTCCACACGACTACGCAGGGATCAGCGTCTGGATTTTTCCGTTCATCCTGAAGGACGGCTACTCGATCCTGATGACGTTCAATTCGAACGAAGTGAAAGGCGTACTGACGGTCGAACCGCACGATGAGGGGTATGCGGGCGGACCGCCCCTCACGCCTCTCAACGCGGCGCTGGTCAAGGGTTCGCCGTACAGGAAGTGCCAACAAGCGCGCTAGACTGTACCCCTGAAATCGGGGGGATCGCATGGGCAACCTTTCCTGTCCTCGAGGAGTCGCCGCACTTGCACTCGTCCTCGGGTTGCTGGCGGGCTGTCAGACGGCGCCGCCGAAGCGCGTCGATCTGCTGATCGATAATGCGATGATCCTTGACGGCCGGGGCGGCGAGCCGTATCGGGGTCAGATCGCCATTGGAGCTGGCAGAATCGTCGCAGCGGCGCCTGCGTTGCGAGGGATCCATCCTGCGCGCACGGTCGATGCGGGAGGGCTCGCGGTGTCACCCGGGTTCATCAACGTCCTCTCCTGGGCGCCCGATTCGCTGATTTACGACGGCCGCGGTCTGAGTGATCTCAAGCAGGGGATCACCCTCGAAATATTCGGTGAGGGCGATTCCTATGGGCCGCTGACATCCGAGAGTCGTGCGGAAATGCTGAAGACGCAGGGCGACATCCGCTACGAGATCACGTGGACGTCGCTCGGGGAGTTCATGGACTTCCTCGTAGAGCGGGGCGTGTCGCCGAACATCGCGTCGTTCGTCGGAGCCGCTACGGTGCGGACGCACGAGCTGGGTTACGCCAATCGCGCACCCACGACTGCGGAACTCGCGCGGATGCAGGACCTCGTGCGCGCAGCGATGCGCGAAGGGGCGCTCGGCGTCGGCAGTGCGCTGATTTATGCGCCGGGCACCTACGCACGAACCGACGAACTGACGGCGCTCGCGCGTGCGGCAGGCGAGTCGGGCGGCGGTTACATTTCGCATATTCGCAGCGAGGGCGACCGCCTGCCCGAAGCACTTGACGAGCTGATCGGTATCGCGCGCGATGCCGGCGTGCACGCGGAGATACATCACCTGAAGGCAGCCGGCGAGGCGAACTGGCCGAAGATGCGTGAGGCGATCGATCGTATCGATGCTGCGCGCACGGCCGGCCTGAGCATCACTGCCAACATGTACACGTACACCGCTGGCGCCACCGGGCTCGATGCCGCCATGCCACCCTGGGTGCAGGAGGGTGGCATCGACGCCTGGGTCGAGCGCCTGCGGGATCCTGCGATCGCGAAGCGCGTGATTGCGGCAATGAAGGGGCCAGGCAAGGATTGGGAGAACCTCTACTTCGCAGCGGGGTCGCCGGAGCGGGTGCTGCTGATCGGTTTCCGGAACGATGCACTGAAGCCGCTCACCGGCAAGTCGCTTGCAGAGGTCGCGCGTATGCGCGGCGTTACTCCGGAAGAGGCGGCGATCGCGCTCGTGATCGAGGACCACACGCGTGTGTCAACGGCGTATTTCCTGATGTCGGAGGAGAACGTGCGCCTCGGATTGTCGCAGCCGTGGGTAAGCATCGATTCGGACGAGGGCGCACTCGCGCCGGAGGGGCTATTCCTCGCCAGCAACAACCACCCGCGGGCCTATGGCAGTTTCGCGCGCTTTCTCGGCAAGTACGTGCGCGATGAGCAAGTGACTACATTGCCCGATGCGATCCGGCGGCTCACGCGCCTGCCTGCCGCGAACTGGAAGCTGCGCGACCGGGGATGCCTTGATCCGGGTTGTTACGCCGATATCGTGATTTTCGATCCAGCAAGGATCGCCGATCACGCCACCTTCGCCGAGCCGCGGCGCTTCGCAACCGGAGTCCGTGACGTGTTTGTCAACGGGGTGCAGGTGCTGGCGAACGGCGAACACACCGGAGCCAGGCCGGGCCAAGTGGTCCGCGGGCCGGGCTGGAGCGGCTGGTAAGCATTGGTGCCGGGTTTTCGGCAACCGAATAACCGAAGACCCTGCACCCTTGTAGAATGGTGCGGTCATGTCCAGAACCGTTCTGCACTTTTCCGTGTTTGCTGCCGCGCTGTTCGCGCCCGTGGCGCAGGCCACGATGTACGAGCTGCCGCCGGAAGGCTCGGCGCTCTTCGGCAGCGTGGAACACACGGTAACGGCCTATGAGGACACGCTGATCGACCTCGGCCGCCGTTACAGCCTCGGCTACGAGGAGATCCGCCGCGTGAATCCGGGCGTCGATCCGTGGTTGCCCGGCGATGGCACCGCGGTGCTGCTCCCCGGGCAGCGAATCCTGCCCGCGGGGCCGCGCGACGGCATCGTCGTCAACTTGCCTGAGCATCGGCTCTACTACTACCCCAAGCCGAAGAAAGGCGAGAAACCGGTCGTCTATACCTATCCCGTCAGCATCGGGAAGATGGACTGGAAGACCCCGCTCGGCAAGACGCGCATCACCCAGAAAGAGAAAAACCCGAACTGGTATCCGCCCGCATCGGTGCGCAAGGAGCACGCCGAGCGCGGCGATCCGCTGCCGGCGGTCGTGCCGCCGGGGCCGGATAACCCACTGGGTGCCTACAAGATGCGCCTCGCATTCGGTGGCGGCAGCTACCTCATCCATGGCACCAACAATCCGGCTGCGGTTGGCATGGCGATCACGCACGGCTGCATCCGCATGTATCCGGAAGATATCGAGCAGCTGTATTCGATGGTGCCAGTCGGGACCAGCGTCTATCTGGTCAACGAGCCGGTGAAGGTCGCCATTGTCGATGGCGAGGTGTACATGGAGGCGCACCCGCCGGTCGACGACGAGGGGCAGGTGGCACCGATCGACCTGAACGAGTTCGCGGCACGGCTCGACAAGGCGCTCGGACCCACGCGCACGGCGGTGCATTGGGATTACGCGCTGCAAAATCTCGGCAGCGGCACGGGCATGCCGGTCCTGATAGGCATCCAGGCCGAAGACGACTCGCCGGACCTCGCTCCGTCCGCTCCGGTCGCCGATGGCAGCACGCCGGCACCCCCCGGCTCCTGACATCGCTTGCGTCCCGGCGTCGTACTGTCCGGCCCTGCGGCGTTCCTGCTCACGGTCTTCGTGCCATCGCCCGCGGGTTTTTCTGGCCCCGCATGGCTGACGCTCGGGCTCGCCGCGTGGATGGCGATCTGGTGGGCAACCGAGGCGGTGCCGCTCGCTGTCACGGCACTCCTTCCGCTCCTCGTCGTCCCGCTGATCGGCATTGCCGAGCCCACCCGGATTCTCACCGAGTACGCGAACTCGACCATCTTCCTGATCCTCGGCGGCTTTCTCATTGGTCTGGCGATGGAGCGGTGGCAACTGCACAAGCGCATTGCCTACTCGATCATCGCCGCCGTCGGCAGCCATCCACGGCGGCTCGTGCTCGGCGTCATGATCGCGACGGCTTTCGTGAGCATGTGGGTGTCCAACACCTCGACGACCTTGATGATGCTGCCGGTGGCGAGCTCGATCGTTGCACTCGTGGCGGCCTCGGGGCGGGAGAAGGCCACGGCGAATTTCGTCACGGCGACCCTGCTCGGCGTTGCCTACGCAGCGACCATCGGTGGGCTTGGTACGCTGATCGGCTCGCCGACGAATGCGCTCGTGCAGGGCTTCATGGCGAAGAACTTCGGCTATGACCTGAGCTTTGCGACTTGGCTTTCCTTCGGTATCCCGACAGTACTCGTGCTGTTGCCGCTCACCTGGCTCATCCTGACACGCTTCGCACTGCCGTTCGATCTGCCGGCTGACGCGTTGCCGCGGGATGCCATGCGCAAGGCCCTGCACGCACTCGGCCCGATGACCGTGGCCGAGCGACGTGTCGCCGCCGTGGCGCTCGCGACGGCGATTCTCTGGATCGCGAGGCCCTGGTTGGGACAATTGCCGGGTCTTTCGGGGCTCACTGACACCGTCATTTCGATCGGAGCGGGGCTCGCGCTATATCTGATACCCGCCGGAGCCGGTCGTGGCGCGGCGCTGCTCGACGCGGACGCCCTGCGACGCGTGCCGTGGGACGTGTTGATTCTTTTTGGCGGCGGGCTCGCGCTCGCGGCGGCGATCCAGGCGAGCGATCTTTCGGACAGCATCGGCCTCGTACTGCGCGGCATCGCGCATTGGCCCACGCTTGCGTTGACGCTCGCTGTCGTGCTGTTGCTCGTGTTCTGGACGGAATTCAACAGCAACACCGCCACAGCCGCGACGTTCCTGCCCGTGCTGGCGGCCATGATGAGCGACAATCCGGGCGAGATTCTGGTGCTCATCGCCCCCGCGGCGATGGCAGCGTCCGCGGGCTTCATGCTGCCCGTCGGCACACCACCGAACGCCATCGTGTTCGGCACAGGAAGGATTTCAATGCGACAGATGCTGCGTACGGGATTGTGGGTCGATCTCACGGCCGTGATCGTGATTACGGCGGTCACGGGGGTACTGCTTTGAGCGTGACGCTTGACGTGCGCGCCCTGCGCGATGCGTTTGGCCTCTTTGCGACTGGCGTGACGATCGTCACCGGCAGGAAACCTGGCGGAGAGCCGGTGGGGGTGACCGCGAACTCGTTCAGTTCGGTGTCGCTCGCGCCGCCGCTGCTGCTGTGGTGCCTGCAACGCGAGAGCACGAGCCTTGACGCCTTCACGATCGGTCGCGCGTTCGCGGTGCATGTGCTGCAACTCGCGCAGGAACGTGAAGCGATGCGTTTTGCACGGCGGGCCGCCGTGAAGTTTCCGGCCGGTACGGACGGGGTGGGCGAGGTGCCGCCTCTCATCGAGGGTGCGCTGTGCCGCTTCGATTGCACCGTGCAAGCGCAGCACGATGGCGGTGATCACTTGATCATCGTCGGACAGGTGACGCATTTCGCGCAGACAGGCGGCGAACCCCTGGTTTTCCAGAATGGCGTGTTCGGGCGCTTCACGCCGCTGCCGCGCGCACGCCATGTCGAGGCGTGGGAGACGTTCAGCGGGGATTGGTTTTAAGGGCTGCGAGCGGCGAGCTGCGGGCTGCGGGCTATGGGCTATGGGCTACGGGCAAGAGGCGCTGGCTAGAGTTTGCTCAGTTGGTCGAGGACTTTCGCGCGCACTGCTTGCGCGCGTGGCTCGACCGGCGGTGAGCGAGTACCCGTTTCTTCGAGAACCTGCGCAAGGCCCTGCAGAGTCGTGCGCGCGCGGTTGCGCGGCGCACCCGCGGGCAGCCGCGTCGCCGTGGCGTACATTGCCTGCGCATAGCTCGCGATCGATTCGACGATCATCTCGGGTCGATCCGCGGCGATCGCGGCCCGCGCTCGCAGACCGAACAACGCAGATGTTGGCTGCACGATGAGCGCGCGGTCGACGAGGGAGAGCGCCTCGTCGGCGAATGCGCGACGTGCTGCGGGTGTCGCGACGCGCGTGCGCCAGTCGAGCCGCACTTGCAGTGCATCGACAGACCAGGGCTTCTCCCACGGAATCGCAGCGAGTGCAGTGTCGAGTTGCATCAGGTCGTCCCATTTCTCGTGGGCCGCAAGGGCGATCGCATCGAGCACGAGTTTCGGCTCGCCCGTCAGTTCCCGTGCGACATCGACGATGTCCGGTGACGCTGTGCCGCGCGCCAGGGCACCGAGGTGCGGTCGCACGACCTCGAAGCGAAGTTCCAAATCTTGCGGAAATCGTGCCAATGCCTCGCGGAAGAGGCGCTGGCCGGCCTCTGCCTGTCCGGAGAGAATCACGGTGAGCGCGCGCACGTAGACGCCCTGCGAGGTGTCGCCCAGGATTGCACCGAGGCGCTGCGTGCGGTCGCGCTCGCTCGGGTCGATGACGACATAGGTCGAGCCGCGCCGCGCGATATAACTCATGGACAGCAGTGGCGCGAGGTCGCGGTGCAGGGCGCTGTCTGCGCGCTGCAGCGGATCGTAGGGCGCGAGCACACGGCCGGCGGCATCGGCATTCATGCCGCGTCCGAGCTCGAATACGCTGGACGTTGCCATGCGGTTGCGATCGTCCGTGATGAGCGGTGCGCCCGCTGCGAGCCGGCGCGCACCCTCTGCATCGGCCGCCAGTGCGGCGACGAGATCCTCGGCGCAGTTGATGCCGAAGCGGGCGTAGTGCAGCGGCGAGCGGCTGAGCGGCAGACCGGTGCGTGCGATCTGCGCTTCCGGGTCGAGTGCCGCGTCGGAGGCAAGAAACACGAGCGTGTTCGGGTCCGGGCGATAGATGCGCACTTCGGCGAACACGTCGAGCAGCGTTGCGGTCAACGAGCGCAGCAGGTCTTCGTCGAGAAAGCTGACATTCATCCACTGGACGAATACGCCACCCGGCGCCAGGTGCTCGTGCGCGAGCTGCAGGAAGCCGCGCGTGTAGAGATGAGAGGCGCCCGCCGTCCACGGATGCGAAGGCTGCGAGACGATGGCGTCGTAGCGGCGGTCGGTCAGTACGAGCGCGCCGCGTGCGTCGTTCGTCACGAGGTTGACGCGCGGATCGAGCAGCGGATCGCGCCGCCGCAGGGCGCGTGTGGCGCGGTTCGCGTCGATCACGACTGGCTCGAGCTCGATCACGTCGATGTCCTGCACCGAGGGCGGCACGCCCTCGACGACCACGCCACCGCCGTAGCCGACGATCAGCATGTGCTCTGCTTCGGGTCGCGCAAGCACCGCGAGCGAAGACATCCAGAATTCGCCGCTGAACCGGGGTGCGGCGCCGGGCGTATCCATCATCGCTTCGGGCAGGCCGTTGGTGCGCAGCACGAGGCCACCGTCCTGGCCCAGTACGACGACATCGGCGCTGCGGCCGACATCGTAGAAGAGCAGGTCGCCTCCGGACGGGAGATTGAGCGGTGAAGCGAGGAGCAGGCTCGTCGGCGCCGCCGGGCGAAACGCAACCACCGTGATGACGGCGGCCGCGGTGACCGCAACTGGCAGCCAACGGCGACTACGCGCGAGCAGCCAGGCTGCGGCGGCGGCAATCCCGACGCTCGCTGCCACGGCCGCGTGAATGGCGCCCTCGTAGCGCAGTGCCGGAATGACGATGAAGCCCCCCGACACTGCACCGAAGATGGCGCCCACCGTGTTCCAGGCATAGACCCGCGCACTCGCGCCGGCAGCCGCCTCGGGACCGCGCGCGAGGATGCGAACGGCAAGCGGATAGGTTGCGCCGATGAAGAGCGTGAGCGGCAGGAGCAGCAGGAAACCGAACAGCGAGTTGCCCGCGAGCCCGGACCGTGCGGGCACGTGCCGATCGAGCAGCAGGAAGGCCAGTATCGCGGCAGTCGCCACGCCGAATTGGCAGAGGACGAAGAGGTGGGTCGAGCGCTCGCGCGTCGTCGCAAGCCACGCACCGAGTCCGCCGCCGAGCGCGATGCCGGAGAGAAAACTCGCGACCATCACCCCGAAGGCATGGATGCTGCTGCCGACGATGTGGCTCAGCATCCGGGACCAGAGCACTTCGTTGAAGAAGGTCACCGCGCCCGAGGCCAGCATCAGCGGCAGGATCCAGTGCGAGGCGTCGACGAAGAGCGCAGCGCGTGGCGCAGGGGCAGGCAGTGCGGACGTCGGCACACGCAACGAGACTGCGGCGGCGACGACGAAGACGACGATGTTGACGGCCGCCGCCGCCCATACAGTCGCCTGCAAGCCCAGGGCAGGCAGCAGCCAGTAGGCAGCGAGCAGCGCGCCGGCAACGGCGCCCGCCGTGTTCGCCGCGTACAGGAGCCCGATGCGGCGCCCGATCTGTGCGTCTTCACGCACGGCGTGGCGCGCGAGCAGCGGCAGCGTGGCGCCCATCAGGGTCGAAGGCACCGCGAGGACGATGAACGCGGTCACGAGAAAATAGAGCGAAAGGCCACCGTGTTCGCTCGAAGGGGGAGCCGCCTGCCCGCCGAACAGCGTGACGAGCAGGGCGCTGCTCGCGTACAGGAGCGCGGGCACGAGGGCGACACTTGCGGCGCCGATGCCGAGTTCGAGCAGCGCGTAGCCGAGCACCGGTCGCGTGAAGCGCGACAGCATCCGGTCGATGAGTGCGGCGCCCAGCGCGAGTCCACCCATGTACGCCGCGAGCACGGTCGCAACAGCCAGTTCGGAAGTGCCGAAGACGAGCGCGAACTGGCGGGTCCAGGCCGTCTGATAGATGAGCGCCGCGAGCCCGCTCAGGGCAAAGCAGATGGCGAGCGCGAACAGCACCACGGCGCCTCCCGCCGCATTCGCGCGCGCATTGACAGGCTCACTCTTCCGCGACATGGTGCGCGAGTCTAGCAGTCCGTCGGAAGCGCGCATGCAGGCATCGGGCGTCATCACCATCACGACTGACTTCGGTCATCGGGGGCCGTTCGTCGGCGTCATGAAAGGGCGCGTGTACAGCCGTTTTCCGGCCGCACGCATCGTCGATCTCACTCACGAGATCCTCGTGCACTGGCCGGCCGAAGCGGGGTTCTGGCTCGCGCGTTCCTGGCAGTACTTTCCGCCGGGCACGGTGCACGTCGCGGTCGTCGACCCCGGCGTGGGCACTGCGCGCGACATCGTGGTCGTCAGCCATGCCGACCATGTGTTTCTCGCACCGGACAACGGTCTACTCGCCCCACTGGTCAATGCAGGCGAAGGTGCAAAGATCGTGCGTGTCGAGGCCGAGGCGCTCGCGCGCTTCTCGATCACGCGGCCGAGCGCTACCTTTCACGGCCGGGACATCTTTGCGCCGATCGCGGCCGAGCTCGGCTCCGGCCGCTGCCAGCCGGAGGATCTCGGTACAGTGGTGGATTCGCTCGTGCCCTCGTGGGTCGAAGACGCATCGGGCGACGACAGCGCCGTGCACGGCATCGTCATTACACTCGATCATTTCGGCAATCTCATCACGAACATCGACGCGCACTGGGTGATCCGGATGGGCTCGCCACGGGTCTATGCAGCAAGCCACTCCTGGCCTCTGCTGCGCACCTATGGGGACGTGAAGCCGGGGGAATACCTCGCGCTCGTCAATTCTTTCGGTGTGGTCGAGATCGCCCGCGCCGAGCAGAGCGCCGCGGAAGGCCTCGGGCTCTCCCGTGGGGCCCCCGTTGTGGTCCGCGATACCGCCCGATTGCCCTGAAAATCAGGGGCTTGCATGCCGGTGCGAATTCGCTATAGTTCGCGTCTCTCCGCACGCGCAATTTGCGCGTATCCCTATGATTAACTTACCTTTTATTGCAGGTAATCGTGGCTAGCGAACGCAATAGCGAAGGCTTTGATCTCGACGACGAATTTCTCGGTGAGGCTCCGGCCGAAGACGGTACCGACTACGACCGGATGCTCGACAAGGTCGATAAACGGGTGCGCAACCAGCCCGGCAAACGCGGCAAGGCCGCGTGGAGCCGCCTCGAGGAAGTGCTGGCCGACCGCCGTCTCGAGAAAGACCTGCGCGACATTTTCGAAGACGACGCCTGAACACCCCGGTGGCCACTCGGGTTGATGTTTCGTGGGTGGTGCTGAAGTTCGGCGGCACGAGCGTATCGACGGCCGCGAACTGGCAGCGCATCGCGCAGATCGTGCGCCAGCGCAGTCTGGATGGCACGCACGTACTGATCGTGCATTCAGCATTGAGCGGCATAACCGACCGCCTCGAGCGCTTGCTCGAGGGCGCGCTTGCGGATGCTCACACTCCGATCCTCGATGACATTGAAAATCGTCACCGCGCCCTTGCCGCCGATCTCGGGGTGGCCGTCGGGGACACGGTGCAGCGTCACTTCGACGACCTGCGCCAGCTCGCGGCGGGTGTCGCGCTCGTCAGAGAGGTGAGCGCGCGCACCCGTGCGCGCGTCATGTCGACGGGCGAGCTGATGGCGACCGAACTCGGCGCCGCGTATCTGCGCGCGCAGGGGCTCGATGTACGTTGGGCCGACGCGCGGCGCCTGCTGCGCGCCGATGAGCGCGAGGGCGCTTCCGCCAAGGCGCGCGCGCTTTCAGCGACCTGCGAGTTTGCGCCGGATGATGCCTTGGCGCGCGAGCTTGCGGCCGCCTCGCGCATTGCGATCACGCAGGGGTTCATTGCGAGCGACGGGGAAGGGCATACGGTGCTCCTGGGCCGCGGCGGCTCGGATACCTCAGCCGCGTATTTTGCCGCCAAGCTGCGCGCGCAACGTCTCGAGATCTGGACCGATGTGCCGGGCATGTTCAGTGCCAATCCGCGCATGACGCCCGCAGCGCGCCTCCTGAAGGCCCTGCATTACGATGAGGCGCAGGAAATCGCGACGAGCGGCGCGAAGGTACTGCATCCCCGCTGCATCCTGCCGGTACGCCAGTACGGTATCCCTCTGTCGGTCCACGATACGCATCATCCGGATCTTGTCGGGACCGTGATCAGCGCCCAGGCGACGGGCGGGCCGCAGGTGAAGGCCGTGTGCGTCAAGAAGGGGGTCACGCTCGTGTCGCTCGACAGCCCGGGCATGTGGCACCAGGTCGGGTTTCTCGCCGATGCGTTCCAGATCTTCAAGGCACACGGACTTTCGGTCGACCTCGTGTCGACCTCGGAGACGAGTGTCACGGTGTCACTCGACCCGGCTGCGAACACGCTCGACTCCGATATCCTCGCGGCGCTCGTCGAGGAGCTCTCGGGCCTGTGTCGCGTGCAGGTGATCGGGCCCTGCGCATCGGTGAGCCTCGTCGGCCGCAACATCCGCGGCATCCTGCACCGGCTCGGCGACGCGTTCGATCTCTTCGAAGAGCAGCGGATCTATCTCGTGAGCCAGGCGGCGAACGATCTGAATTTCACCTTCGTCGTCGATGAGGATCAGGCCGACCGGCTCGTGAACCAGATGCACGAGTTGCTCGTGCAGCCCGTGCACGGCGATCCCGTGCTCGGCCCGACGTGGGAGCAGTTGTTCGCGCGCGGCGAAGGCAACGGCGCTCCCGCCCTGGCGCCGTGGTGGCGGACGGAGCGTGCCGCGCTGCTCGCGGCGCTGGGCACGCGCGATGCGGCCTATGTCTATCACGGCGCGACGGTCGAATCCGCAGCCCGCGCGCTCAAGGGGCTTCGTTCGATATCGCGCGCCTGGTATGCGATGAAGGCGAACTCACACCCCGACGTCGTGCGCCGGATCCACGCCGCCGGCATCGGTCTCGAGTGCGTGTCGCGCGGTGAAATCGAACACGCAAAGCGACACGTACCGCTCATCACGCCCGCGCAGATCCTCTATACGCCGAATTTCGCCTCACGCGACGAATACGTCTGGGCGCTCGGCAGCGAAGTGCTGCTCACGATCGACAGCCTCTACCCCCTGCAACACTGGGCCGAACTGTTCCGCGGCCGTGATCTGTATGTGCGGGTCGACAGTGGCACGGGTCGCGGGCATCACCATCATGTGCGCACGGCAGGCGCGCATGCGAAGTTCGGAGTACCCGTCGAAGAACTTGGCGAACTGGCGGCCCTCGCGGGCGCGGCAGGTGCCCGCATCGTCGGCCTGCACGCCCATCCGGGCAGCGGCATTTTCGATGTCGAGAGCTGGCGCCACACCGCACTCCTGCTGGCGGGCGAGGCGGCGCGCTTTCCGGACCTGTGTTCCATCAACGTGGGGGGAGGGCTCGGAGTGCCGGATCACAGCGACCGGCCCGCGCTCGACCTCGCGCGTCTCGACGCGGTGCTCGGGGACGTGAAGCAGGCGCACCCCGCGCTCGAGATCTGGCTCGAGCCGGGCCGTTTCCTCGTTGCCGCGGCCGGCGTGCTGCTCGCGCGCGTCACGCAGACGAAACGCAAGGGCGAAGTGCAGTATGTCGGCGTTGCGACCGGCATGAATTCGCTGATCCGGCCCGCCCTCTACGGCGCGTACCACGAGATCGTGAATCTCACGCGCCTCGATGGGCCCGCGACCGAGGTCGTCAATGTCGTCGGGCCCATCTGCGAGAGCGCGGATGTCCTCGGCCATGACCGGCTCCTGCCTGCGACCGAAGAGGGTGACGTGCTGTTGCTCGCGACGGCAGGCGCCTACGGGCACGTGATGAGCTCGAGTTACAACCTGCGCGAGCCGGCGGAAGAACTACTGCTCTGACGCTGCGCCTGCGCCAGCGCCAGCGGGCGCGTGGCGCGCCGCCAGTTCGGCAACGACCGCAGCGAAGGGCACTTCGCGGCTCTTCAGCAGCACCAGCAGGTGGTAAAGGAGATCGGCCGCTTCGCTTGCGAGCTCATCGGTCGACTCCCCGCTGCCCGCGAGCGCCACCTCGACGCCTTCCTCACCGACCTTCTGCGCGATGCGCCGCGGTCCCTCGGCAAGGAGACGCGCCGTGTAGCTGCCTTCCGGACGCTCGATGCTGCGCTGTCCGATCAGCCGCTCAAGCGTGCCGAGGAAAGCGAGCGGCTCGGCTCCCGTGCGCGATTCGTCGCCGAAGCAGGTGCGACAGCCCTTGTGACACACCGGACCGCGCGGCCGCGCGCTGACAAGCAGCGCGTCGCCGTCGCAGTCGATGGCAAGGTCGACGAGATCGAGAGTGTGGCCGGAGGTCTCGCCTTTTTCCCAGAGGCGCTTGCGGCTGCGGCTGTAGAAGACGACACGGCGCCGCTCGAGGGTTGCCGTGAGCGCGGCCGAGTTCATGTAGCCGAGCATCAGGACGCTACTGCTGTCTGCATCCTGTACGATCGCCGGAACAAGCCCGTCGCGCGCATCGAACGCGACCGTCAGGAGATCCGCCCTGGAGAACTTCATGGCCTCACCTCCACACCGGCCCGGGCAAGTGCCGTCTTGAGCTCGCTGATCCGGATGAGTCCGGAGTGAAAGACACTCGCCGCGAGCGCCGCATCGACGCCTGCGTCGCGGAAGACCGCTTCGAAATGTGCGATCTCGCCGGCACCACCCGAGGCGACAAGTGGCACGTGGCACACGGCGCGCACCGCTGCGAGCTGCGCGAGATCGTAGCCGCGGCGTACGCCGTCGCTCGCCATGCAATTGAGCACGATTTCGCCTGCGCCGCGATCCTGCACCTCTTGCGCCCATGCGAGCGTCTCGCGCCCCGAGTCGCGTGCGCGGTCCGGGTCGCCGGTGAGGGCATGGACGCGGTAGCCATGCGCGGTCGTTTCACTGTCGATGCCGACGACCACGCATTGCGAGCCGAAGCGCGCGGCGAGCCGGGCGATCAGGGCAGGGTCTGCCAGCGCGGGCGAGTTCACGGAGACCTTCTCGGCCCCGGCCGCCAGCACGGCCTCGGCGTCGGCCACGCTCGCAATGCCACCCGCGACACAGAAGGGAATATCCAGCACGGCCGCGACGCGGCGCACCCACTCGCGGTCGACGGAGCGCCCCTCGGGGCTCGCGGTGATGTCGTAGACGACGAGCTCGCCAGCGCCTTCATCGCGTTCGCGTGCGGCGAGATCCATGATCTCGCCGACGACCGTGTGGCCGCGAAACCGCACGCCCTTGACGACGCGGCCGTCACGCACGTCGAGGCAGGGGATTATGCGGCGGGAAAGTATGGCCGCAGCTCCGCTGAAGATAGCCGGTTCTCGAGCAGCGCCTTGCCGCTCACCGCGGCGCTCACGTCCAGCTGCGCGAGCGCGGCGAGATCGGCGCTGTCACGCACGCCGCCCGATGCTTGCCACTCGATGGCGGGAAAGCGGTGGAGCGCTTGCGCATACAGATCGAGATTCGGCCCCCCGAGGGCACCGTCGCGCGCGACATCGGTGCACAGGACGTGCCGCAGGCCGTCAGACTCGAATTGCGCCACCGCATCCCAGAGGGACACGCCGGAGCCCTGCACCCAGCCGCGCGTCTGCACCTGTGGGGTGGCGGAGTCCGCCTCGCGCACATCGAAGGCGAGACAGATGCGGTCCGGGCCGAACAGGCGAAACCAGTGGCGCACTTCTTCCGCCTGCTCGAGCGCCGCGCTGCCGACGACTACGCGCGCCACGCCGTGCTGCAAGAGATCCTCGACCACTGCCCGCGAACGCACCCCGCCGCCGACCTGCAAGCGCACTGCACCCTTGGCCGCGAGTGCCAGCACGATGGCACGATTCGCGAGCACGCCGTCACGCGCGCCGTCGAGGTCCACGATGTGCAGCCAGCTCGCGCCCTCGGCCGCGTAGCGCTCGAGCAGCGCGTCCGCGCTTGTCTCATAGCGCGTCTCGGCGCCGAAGTCGCCCTGGTGCAGCCGGACGCAGCGTCCACCGCGCAGATCAATGGAGGGAATCAGGAGCATGCGGGCAGTCGCAAGAAGTTGTACAGGACCCGAGCGCCGGCTTTTCCCGAGCGCTCGGGGTGGAACTGGGTACCGGAAAAGTTGTCCCGCTGCACGACGGCCGTGAGATCCATGCCGTAGTCCGTGACCGCGACTGAATCCGGCGTCACGGGCGCGGCAAAGCTGTGCACGAAATACAGGTGTTCACCGTCTTCGAGGCCGTCGAGCAGCGCAACGTCGCGACGGGCGTGGACCCGGTTCCAGCCCATGTGCGGCACGGGACGACCCTTTGCGGGCTCGAGCCGCCGCACGGTGGCGGGAAGAATACCGAGACAGGGGGTGTCGCCTTCCTCCGAGCGGCGATAGAGAAGCTGCATTCCGAGGCAGATCCCGAGGAGGGGCTGACGCAGCTCCCGCAGCACGCCATCGAGTCCTGTTGCGCGCAGGCGCGCCATCGCGTCCTGCGCCGATCCGACACCTGGCAGCAGCACGCGGGGCGCGCGGCGGATCACCTCGCCGTCGGCGCTCACCAGGCTGCGCGCACTGAGGCGCTCGAGGGCGAACTGCAGGGAAGCGAGATTGGCGCCGCCACTGTCGACGATCACGACGTCGATCGGGTCCACCGTCACAGCACACCTTTCGTGCTGGGCAGGTCGCTGCCCTCGCGACGCAAGGCCTGACGCAAAGCCCGGCCGACTGCCTTGAAGCAGGCCTCGATCATGTGGTGGGTGTTCTCGCCTGTCACGCTGACGTGAATCGCGGCGCCGAGCGAATCGGCGAGCGAGCGGAAGAAATGCGGCACGAGCTCGCTCGGCAGGGTGCCGACCTGCGCACGGCCGAATTGACCCTCGAACACCGCGTAGGCGCGGCCCGAGAGGTCGATGGCGACCTGCGCGCGCGCTTCGTCCATCGGCAGCAGGAAGCCGTAACGTCCAATGCCGCGTTTGTCGCCGAGCGCCCTCTTCAGCGCTTCTCCGAGCGCGAGGGCACAGTCCTCGACTGTATGGTGCTCATCGATGTGCAGGTCACCGAGGCACGACAGATCGAGAGCAAACCCGCCGTGCTTGGCGAGTTGCTCGATCATGTGATCGAAGAAGCCGATACCGGTCGTGGCTCGCACCGGGTCCGGCGCGTCGAGGTCGACGGTCACGCGGATGTTCGTCTCGCGCGTGCGACGCTCGAGCGTGGCGCGACGCGCGGTCAGCGCATGGACGATCGCGGGCCACGTCTCGGTCGCATCGCCCGTGCGGCACACGCGCAGCGCACGCACGCCGAGGTTCGTCCCGAACTGCAGGTCGGTATCGCGATCGCCGATCATGGCGCTCGCGCCGAGATCGATTTCATTTTCCCTGACCCACGCGTCAACGAGCCCGGTCAGGGGCTTGCGGCAGGCGCAGGCCTCGCGCGCGAAGTGCGGGCAGATGAAGACCGCGTCGAACACGACGCCCTGGCTTGCGAAGGTGTCGAGCACAAACTGGTGCGCAGGCTCGAACGCGTCGCGCGGCAGGCTCGCGGTGCCGAGCCCGTCCTGGTTGGTCACCATCGCGAAACGAAAGCCCCGGTCACGCAGCGCGGTCATGGCCGCGAAGACGCCCGGCATGAATCTTACTTTCGCGAGCGAGTCGACCTGCTCGTCCGGTGGCTCTTCGATGAGCGTGCCGTCGCGGTCGACGAAGAGCACGGCGGCACGCTTCAGCATGCGAGGCTCCTCACCAGGCGGTCGTTCTGCTCCGGACTGCCCACCGTGATGCGCAGCGCGCGTTCGAGACCGGGGCGGTCGCGGAAGTCGCGTACGAGGAGGCGCGCCTTCCGCAAACGCGCGAGCGCGCCAGCGGGATCGTCGAACTCGACCAGCAGGAAATTGGCCTCGCTCGGCCACACGTGCGCGACGGCGGGAAGCTCCCTTAGCGCTGCACCGAGCCGGGCGCGTTCACTGACAATGGCTGCGACCCGTTCACGGGCCAGGCGTTGCTGGGCGGGAGCGAGCGCCTGCTGTGCCGCCTCGATGCAGGGCTGGGCGATCGCGTAAGGCGGCAGGACGTTGCGCAGCAGGCTCACCAGTCGCACATCGGCGATCAACGTGCCGATGCGTGCGCCGGCGAGCCCGAACGCCTTCGACAGGGTACGCAGCACCACGAGATGCGGAAACTGCGCAATCAACGGTGCCAGGCTGTCGGCCGCAGCGAACTCGAGATAGGCCTCGTCGGCTACCACGAGCGCGCGTCCGGCGCTCGAATGCAGGATGCGCGTGACGCTCGCGGGCTCGAGTGCATTGCCCGTGGGGTTGTTGGGCGTGCAGAGGAAGATGAGTTTCACGTCGCCGCGGGCGCAGCGCGCCTCGATGGCATCGACGTCGAGCGCGAAGCCTTTGTCCCGCAGCAGCGGTATCGTAACGACTGCCGCACCCTGCACGCGGGTGGCCACTGCATACATGCCGAAGGTGGGCGGGCATAGGATGACCGCATCGCGGCCGGCCGCGCAGAACGCGCGCACCACAAGGTCGATGGCTTCGTCGCTGCCGCGGCAGGGTAGGGCCTGCTGGGGCAGCACCCCATACAGGTCGGCCAGCAGCGCGGCGAGGGCTGCGGGGTGGGGTTCGGGATAGCGGTTGAGACCCGCGAGCGTGTGATCGGTGATCGCGCGCCACGGCAACTCGTTGGCGTGCAGCCGCTCGAAACCGCTCTCCCACGATGCATGCTCATAGGCGGCGAGTGTCCGTATTTCGGGGCGCGCGAGCGCGATGGGGTCATTCACGAGGCAGCCCTGTGCCCGAGAGCCTCGAGGCGCAGTGCGACGGCGGCCGCGTGCGCGTCGAGCCCCTCCAGTTGCGCGAGCGTCACGGCCGTCGGGCCGAGCGCGGCGAGCCCGTCCACATCGAGTTCCTGCACCGTCATGCGCCTGACGAAATCGTGCAACGAGAGGCCGCTCCAGGCGCGTGCGTATCCGTAGGTGGGCAAGACATGATTGGCGCCCGAGCAGTAATCACCCATCGGCTCGGGCGACCACGGCCCGATGAACACGGAGCCGGCGTTCGCGATCGCATCGAGCCGGCCACGCGGCTCGCGAACCTGGAGCAGCAGGTGCTCGGGTGCGTAGGTGTTCGACACTTCGATGGCGGTGGCAAGGTCTGCGACCACGATCACGCGCATCGCCTGCACCGAGCGCGCAAGGATGGACTGGCGGGCGAGGCGCGGCAGCTGCCGGCCGATTTCGGCCACGACCGCAGTGGCGAGTGGTGCGAAGTCGGTGATGAAGATCGCCTGGGCGAGCGGATCGTGCTCGGCCTGGGCGAGCAGGTCGGCCGCGACGAAATCTGCACGAGCCGAATTGTCCGCAATCACGAGCACTTCGGATGGACCTGCCGGAAGATCGATCGCAGCACCCGCCGGATCCGCCGCCACGATCTGCTTGGCCGCCGTGACCCAGGCATTCCCGGGCCCGAAGATCTTGTCGACCTTCGGCACGGATTCGGTTCCGTAGGCGAGCGCGGCAATCGCCTGAGCGCCGCCGATCCTGAATACGGTGTCGATGCCGCACAGGCCAGCAGCCACCAGCACGGCGGCATTCGCGCGGCCCTCGCGATCCGGTGCGGTGCAAAGCACCCGCTGCGGGCAGCCCGCGAGCCTCGCAGGTACCGCCAGCATGATCACTGCCGAGGGGAGCGGCGCGGAGCCCGCGGGTACATAGAGCCCGACCGCCGGGATGGGCCGCAGCACCTGTTCGCAACGCACGCCGGGCATCGTCTCGATCGACAGCGGCACCGGCCGCTGTGCCGCATGGAATGTCTCCACGTTGGCGATGGCGCGCTCGATGGCCGCGATTTCGCGCGCCGCGAGCGCACTTCGAGCAGTTGTGAACTCCGCGGGGGTGACGCGCAAGGACTCGAGGCGGTCGGCGGGTACCTGATCGAAGCGCGTCGTGAAGCCCCGTACGGCGGTATCTCCTTCGGCACGCACCGCGTCAATGATCGAGCGGGCCTCGGCGTGCGCATTGCCTGCGCTCGTGTGTGGTCGTGAGAGGAGCTGCGCGCGTGTCAGGGCATCGAGGCGCGCCCAGTCGTGGATGGCGATCGCGTTCACGCCAGCATCTTCTCCACCGGCAGTACGAGGAGGGCGCTCGCGCCGGCACGCTTCAGGCTCTCGAGTGTTTCCCAGAACACGTTTTCGCGGCAGACCGCGTGTATGGCCACCTTGTCGGGGTGTCCCTCGAGCGGAATGATCGTCGGAGATTCGCTGCCGGGCAGCAGGCGGCGGATCTCCGCGAGCGCCGAGCGTGGCGCGTGCAGCATGATGTACTTGCTTTCCCTGACCTGCTGCACGCCTTCGATGCGCATCAGCAGCCGCTCGACCCACTCGGTCTTGACCGGCGCGAGCGCCACCGGCGTGCGGATCAGTACCGCGTGGCTCTCGAGCACCGTTTCGACTTCCTCGAGGTGATTGGCCGCAAGAGTGGAGCCCGTCGAGACGAGGTCGCAGATGGCGTCGGCCCGGCCGAGCCGCGGTGCGATCTCGACCGCGCCCGAGAGCGTGACGATCTGCGCTGCGACGCCTTGTCGCGCAAGGAACTGCGCGAGCAGGTTGGGGTAGGTCGTGGCGATGCGCTTGCCAGCAAGTGAAGCCGCGCCTGACCACTCGGCGCCCTCAGGCACGGCGATCGAGAGCCGGCAGCGGCCGAAATCGAGCAGCCGCAGGCATTCGAAGGTCGCCCGGATGCCGCGCGCCGCGAGCGCGAGGCGCTTCTCTTCGATCACGTTCAGGCCGACGAGGCCGAGATCGCAGACGTCTTCCTGCACGAGGTCGGGGATGTCGTCATCGCGCACGAAGAGCACGTCGAGCGGCATGTTCTCGCCGAAGCCCATCAGCTGGTCCTTGCCGCGGGAGAGCTTCAGGCCACAGCGCGCCAGCATGTCGAGCGAGGGGTCGGTCAGCCTGCCGGACTTCTGCACGGCGAGCTTGAGGCGCGTATCGCGCTCGCGTGTATCCCTATCCATTGATGCGCTGCGCGGCCGTGGTGTAGCCGCCATTGCCTTCCGAAAGATAACGCGCGACGCGCCCGATGGTCGTGATGCTGACGCCGGTCACGCGATGGATCTCGCGATAGGGCAGACCCCGTCCGAGGCATTCCACCACGGCCCAGCGGTCGGCCATCGCCTCGATTTCAGCCGGCGTGCACAGATCGCGGAAGAAGGCACGCAATTCATCGACCGTGCGCAGCGTCAGCATCGCCGCGTAGAGATTGCGCTCGTGCTGGGCTTCCTGCCGGGCGGAAACGTTCAGGTGAGGTTTCATGGGCATGATCGAATGTATTAACGTGTTAATACATTAGCGCACTGGATGGTGGCTGTCCAGACCCATGCCGCGGGCATGAAAGGGGCAGTTCTTGACCGACGGGCAGGCCTCACCCTAGACTTCACGGCACTCATCGAGACCGGCTGAGGGACAGGCCCTTGGAAGCCGGGGCAACCAGCGAACCCAACCCGTTCGCCCGGTGCCAACTCCTGCGGCCGCTACGCGCGCCGTCAGATGAGCGGTCGGCAGAGCCGTCGGGCTGCGAGGCCCGCGGATGGATGCCAGACGCCCCGCCACAAGCGGGTGCTCGCCGCAGGAGTGCCGATGACTGGAAGGGGCACTTGAGGTGGAGCATCTGACCCGATTCGATTCTGAACTTGCGTCCGCTGCTGCGGATCAGTCGCGACCGGTCGTCCGTGAAGGCGTGCTGGAGGTTCCGGGGGAGATTGCCCTCCATCACGGAGGACGCCTGACTGGCGTGCATCTGGCCTGGCGACTGAGCGGCCCGGCGAACGCGCCCGTGGTGGCGGCGCTCGGTGGCATTTCCGCGCATCGGCGCGTCTACGGTGACAAGCCGGGCGAGGGTTGGTGGGGCGAGATCGTGGGTCCGGGCCGCGTGCTCGATGCCTCGCGGGTCCGGGTGCTCTCCTTCGACTATCTCGGCGGCAGTGGCGAGACGACGGGGCCGCGCCCCGGCGAGCCCTTTCCGAGCGTATCGACCTACGACCAGGCAGAGCTGCTGCTGCGGCTCGTGAACTACCTCGGCGTGAAGGCGCTGCACGCGATCGTCGGCGCTTCCTATGGTGGCATGGTGGCGCTTGCGTTTGCCGAGCGCTATCCGGATCGGGTGAGCGAGATCGTCACGATCAGCGCAGCCGACCGTGCGCATCCGATGGCGACCGCCTGGCGCAGTGTGGAACGGCGCGTGCTGCGCTTCGCCGCCGACTGCGGACGCGGTGCGGAGGGCCTGCAGATTGCGCGTGCGCTCGCGATGGCGACCTATCGCAGCCAGGAGGAATTTGCGGCCCGATTCTCGGGTGCACCCCGAGTGGGTGAACAGGGCGTGGTCTTCCCGGTCGAGGAATACCTGTTCGCGCGCGGCGCCGACTACGCGGCGCGTCACCGGCCCGAAGCCTTCCTGTGCCTGTCGGAATCCATCGACCTGCACCGGGTCGACGCCGGACGCATCTTCGTGCCGACGACCGCCGTGGCCGTGCGCGAAGATCAGCTCGTGCCGGTGACCGACATGCGGCGCCTCGTCGCGCGGCTCGCGAACGCGAGGCTGCACGAGATTTCGTCGGTCTACGGTCACGACGCCTTTCTC
>CAUJHX010000136.1 GCA_963204795.1 Pseudomonadota bacterium
CGAGCTCGACATCAAGACCGTCGCGGTGCACTCCACGGTCGACGCGAACCTGAAGCACGTGCTGCTCGCCGATGAATCCGTCTGCATCGGCCCGCCGCCTTCGCCGCAGAGCTACCTCAACATGCCGGCGATCATCAGCGCTGCGGAAGTCACCGACGCCGTCGCGATCCATCCCGGCTACGGCTTTCTCTCGGAGAACGCCGACTTCGCCGAACGCGTCGAAAAGAGCGGCTTCACCTTCATCGGCCCCAAGTCCGAAGTGATCCGGCTGATGGGCGACAAGGTGTCGGCCATCAAGGTGATGAAATCTCATGGCGTGCCTTGCGTTCCCGGCTCCGACGGCCCGCTCGGCGCGGACCACGACGAGAACCTGCGCATCGCGCGCGCCATCGGCTACCCGGTGATCATCAAGGCCTCGGGCGGTGGCGGCGGCCGCGGCATGCGGGTCGTGCACAGCGAGGGCGCGTTGCTCAACTCGATTGCCCTGACGCAGGCGGAGGCGCGCGCGGCCTTCGGCAACGATCAGGTCTACATGGAGAAGTTCCTCGAGCGCCCGCGCCACATCGAATTCCAGGTGCTCGCGGACAACTACGGCAACGTGGTGCACCTCGGCGAACGCGATTGCTCGATGCAGCGCCGCCACCAGAAAGTGATCGAAGAAGCCCCCGCGCCGGGAATCAGCGAACGCCAGCGCCGCGAAATGGGCGAGCGGGTCGTCGCGGCCTGCACGGCAGTGGGCTATCGCAGTGCGGGCACGCTCGAGTTCCTCTTCCAGGACGGCGAGTTCTATTTCATCGAGATGAACACGCGCATCCAGGTCGAGCACCCGGTCACCGAGATGATCACCGGCATCGACCTCGTCAAGACACAACTGCTGATCGCGGCGGGCGAAAAGCTGCCCTACGCGCAGAAGGACATCCAGCTGCGCGGCCATGCGATCGAGTCACGCATCAATGCCGAGGACGCCAAGACCTTCATGCCCTCGCCCGGCCCGGTGAAGCTCTGGCATGCGCCCGGCGGCCCCGGCATCCGCGTCGACAGTCATCTGTACTCGGGCTACAACGTGCCGCCGAACTACGATTCGCTGATCGGCAAGATCATCGCGTACGGCGACACCCGCGACACCGCGATCGCACGGATGAAGATGGCGCTCGCCGAAATGGTAGTCGAGGGCATCAAGACGAACGCAGCGCTGCACCGGGAGATTTTCAACCACGCCGCGTTCCGCGGGGGCGGGCTGGATATTCACTATCTCGAGCGCCGGCTCGGATTGAAGTGAGCGGAGCGCGATGAGCAACGGGCAATGGGCGACGCGCTACGGGCGACGCGCAACGCGCGACGGGCAACGGGCCCGATCGCGCGCTTCGTCGCCTTGGTCTGCCTTCGGCCAGCTGATAAAGGCGGGAGTCACAAGATCAAACCACAGCGTGACGACACGGTGCGGAGCGCCTCTGGCCCGTTGCACGTCGCGCGTTGCGCGTCGCCCGTAGCGCGTCGCCCGCCGCGCGCAGCGCGCAGCGCGTAGCACCGCCCCATGCCCTTCCTCTCCGTCCGCCTGAACCTCGACCGGATCGACCCGGACGCCGCGGAAGCGGCGTGCTTCGCGGCGGGTGCGGTGTCGGTCACGTTCACCGACCGGCGTGACGACGCGGTCCTCGAGCCCGCACCGGGCGAGATTCGCCTGTGGCCCGCGACGCGGCTCGAGGCCCTCTTCGCGCAGGACGCCGCATCGGCTCAAACGATCGCGGGCCTGGCTACAGCGCTCGGCGTGCCAGCCGCAAGCCTCGAAGTGGTAGCAGTCGCCGATCGTGCATGGGAACGCGAGTGGCTCGCCGACTTCCACGCGATGCGTTTCGGTCACCGCCTGTTCGTGTGTCCGACCCACGAATGCGTCGACGAACCCGATGCGGTGGTCATGACCCTGGACCCCGGTCTCGCTTTCGGCACCGGCACGCACCCCACGACCGCACTGTGCCTCGAGTGGCTCGACGCTCATTTGCAGTCCGGCGCCAGGGTGATCGACTTTGGCTGCGGCTCGGGCATTCTCGGCATCGCCGCCGTGCTGCTGGGCGCAGCGCGGGCCGATGCCTTCGACATCGATCTGCAGGCCCTCATTGCGACCCGCGACAACGCTGCGAACAACGGTGTCGAGGACCGCGTCCACTCCCACGCAACGGCCGATACGCTGCCCCGCACAGCGGACATCGTTCTCGCAAATATCCTGTCGGGCCCCCTCATCGAACTTGCGCCGCAACTCTCTGCGCGCGTGATGAAGGGCGGCGCACTCGTCCTCGCCGGCCTGCTGTCGTCCCAGGCCGACGACGTCGCAGCCGCCTATCGACCCTGGATCGACCTGCGCCCCGGCGGCGAGCGGGATGGATGGCAGCTGCTCGCAGGCGCGCGTCACCCGTAGCGCGTCTCCCGTAGCTCACCGCCCGCCTCCCTGCGCTATGATCCGCGCGTGTTCACGGTCTGTCCCAAGTGCGCGCTGACGCTCGCGGTCACCGCTGCTGATCTGCGCACCGGCCAGGGATACGTGCGCTGCGGGCGATGCGCGAGCGTGTTCAACGCGCTCGTCGGCCTGCACGACGAAAGCCTTCCGGCCGACTCATCGCCGCCGAACGACCGGCGTGCCGCGACCCCTTCTGCGCCGCCGCCGCCACTGATGATGGAGGTGCCTGCCGAGCCGCCTCCCGAGCCTGACGAAATCGCGGTGGAGAGTACTCCGGACACGATGGAATTCGCGCTCGGCAGCGCCGATCTCGCGGAGATCTTCGTTGCACCGGAAGTCGTCGAGGGTGATGCCACCTCCGGCACATTCGAGTCGATCGTGCTCGAGGGTGGCCTGCCGGACGACGACCTGGCCGCCGCAGACGCCGAACTCGAACAACTGGCGCGGGTGGCCGGCGAGACAGTCGCCGACCCGGGCTCGGCCACGGTGCAGGTTGAAGCCCTGCAGCCCGAGACACGGCAAGTCGGCCCGGTCACACCACCGCCCGATCTGCGCGATGCGATCCGGCCGCGTGCCGAGGACATCGACGCCTACGAAGAAGCCGACGCACACGCACGCGATTCGCGGTGGTACGGATTTGCTGCCGTGGCGCTCGGAGTGTTGCTGCTCGTCCAGATCGTGCATCGCAGCCGCAACGAGCTGGCGCTGAGTCCGCTGCTGAATGGGCCGCTGTCAGCCCTTTATTCCGCTCTCGGTCGACCCCTCGCTCCGCGATGGGAACCGGCCGCGCTCGACGTGCGCCAGCTCGGCGCCATCGCCGAATCGGGTGCTCAGGGCGAACTGCTCGTGCGGGCCAGCATCCGCAACGAGGCCGCGCGCGCCCAGCCGATGCCTCTGCTGCGCCTCACGTTGCAGGACCGTTACGGCAAGCGCATCGCGAGCCGGGACCTGAAGCCCGTCGAGTATCTCGGTGCGCACGCGGGCGCCCGCGCCTTTCTCGCCGCCGGGCAGCGCGTCGATGCGGAGGTTGCCGTCGTCGACCCCGGCAGCAATGCCGTCGGCTTCGAGGTGGACGCGTGCCTGCCGAACGGCAATGGCGGCGTCGCCTGTGCGAACGACGCGCGCACCACCCGTTGATGCAGATCGGCCCGCACGAACTCTCCGCGCCGACGGCGCTCGCGCCCATGGCGGGGGTCACCGATAGACCCTTCAGGATGCTCTGCCGGCGACTCGGTGCAGGAGTCGCCGCGTCGGAAATGCTTACCGCCGACACGCGGCTGTGGCGCAGCCGCAAGTCGCAGCGCCGCATGAACCACGAGGGCGAGCCGTCGCCGCGCATCGTGCAGCTCGCGGGCGCCGATCCTGCGGCGCTCGCGGAGGCCGCGCGGCTGAACGTCGATCTCGGCGCCGAGATCATCGACATCAACATGGGCTGTCCGGCGAAGAAGGTGTTCAACCGCCATTGCGGCTCGGCACTGCTCGCCGATGAGATGCTCGTGGCGCGCATCCTCGAGGCGGTCGTCGGCGCCGTCCGGGTGCCGGTCACGCTGAAGATGCGCACGGGAGTCGATCCGGAGCACCGCAATGGCGTGAACATTGCACGGATCGCCGCTGCGAGTGGCGTCTCGGCGCTCGCCGTGCATGGCCGCACGCGTGCCGACCATTACAACGGCGAGGCCGAGTACGCCACGATCCGCGACATCAAATCCGCAGTGAAGATTCCGGTTTTCGCCAATGGTGATATCGACAGCGTGCAAAAGGCGCGCGTAGTACTTGATTTCACTCGCGCTGACGGCGTGATGCTGGGCCGCGCAGCACATGGCGCACCGTGGATATTCCGCGATGTCAACGGATTTTTATCAAACGGCGAACGGCCCGCTGCGCTCGCACGCGAGCACGTGCGTGATATCATCGCTGCGCACCTGACGGACCTGTACGACTTCTATGGCGAAGTCGACGGTGTCCGTTTCGCGCGTAAACACCTCGGTTGGTATCTGGCGAACCTGCCTGGCTGTGGGGTCGATCGGCGCCTTCTGATGTCACGGGAAACCACCGCGACGCAGTTTGCGTGCGCAGTTGCATGGCTCGACCGCTGGGTCACAACGAACGGGACGATGGCTGCGGGGATCGACTGATGCCGGCGAAGAAGAACCTGCGATCGCGCCCGGAATTCGCCGCGCGATCAAATGGCAAGGCGTTACCGTTGCGTGATCAGGCAGAGCAGGCGCTCGCCGATTATTTCGCGACCCTGAACGGTCATCGTCCGGCGCGCCTGTACGATCTCGTGCTGCGCGAAGTCGAAGAGCCGCTTTTCCGCGTCGTGCTCGACTATGCCGAAGGCAACCAGAGCCGGGCGGCGGGCATCCTCGGCATCACCCGCGGCACCCTGCGCAAGAAGCTGCGCCAGTTCGGGCTGTCCGCCTGAACGGCGCGCCGAGACCCCATGCTGGTCGAGATTCGCCGGGCACTCCTTTCGGTTTCAGACAAGACCGGCCTTGTTGAATTCGCCGCGGCCCTCTCGCGCCGCGACATCGAGATCCTCTCCACCGGGGGCACGGCGCGCCTGCTGCGCGAGCACGGCATCCCGGTCATTGAAGTATCGGCGTACACGGGGTTTCCCGAGATCATGGACGGCCGCGTCAAGACGCTGCACCCGCGCATCCACGGCGGCCTCCTTGGTCGCCGCGGCGTCGACGATGCCGTCATGCAGTTGCACGACATCCCGCCGATCGACCTGCTCGCGGTGAATCTCTACCCGTTTGCGGAAACCGTTGCGCGGCCCAACTGCACCTACGACGAAGCCATCGAGAACATCGACATCGGCGGGCCTGCCATGCTGCGCGCCGCCGCGAAGAATCATCATTCGGTCACTGTCGCGGTCGACCCGGCGGATTATGCGCAGGTGCTGGGTGAGCTCGAAGCGAACAGCGGCTGCACGAGCATCGACACGCGCTCGCGGCTCGCCGCCAAGGCATTCGCGCACACCGCGCGCTACGACACGATGGTGTCGAGCTACCTTCTCGACCGCGAGAGTGCGACCGAGCGCTTCCCGGCCACCCTGCCACTCGTCTTCGACAAGGTGCGCGACCTGCGCTACGGAGAGAATCCGCACCAGGCAGGCGCCTTCTACCGCGATGTCGCGGGCCGCGGCGCATCGGTGGCGTCGGCGAGCATCGTCCAGGGCAAGGAACTCTCGTACAACAACATCGCCGATGCCGACACGGCGATCGAGTGCGTGCGGCAGTTCGCCACGACCGCCTGCGTGATCGTCAAGCACGCCAACCCCTGCGGCGTCGCGACGGCGGAGACGCCCCTTGCAGCCTATGAGAAGGCGTACCGCACCGATCCGACTTCGGCCTTCGGCGGCATCATCGCCTTCAATCGCGAACTCGATGCAGAGACGGCGGCAGCGATCATCGGACGCCAGTTCGTCGAAGTGATCGCCTCGCCCACCGTATCGGCCGGGGCGCGCGACGCGCTCGCAGCGAAGGCCAACGTACGGGTGCTCGCGGTGGGCGATTACGGACGCTCGGCAGGCAGCGAACTCGAGTACCGCAGTGTCAACGGCGGCCTCCTCGCGCAGAGTCGCGATCGCGGCGAAGTGACCGCGGCGGATCTGAAAGTCGTCACGAAGCGCCGGCCGACCGATGCGCAGATTGCGGATCTTCTCTTCGCGTGGACCGTCTGCAAGCACGTGAAGTCGAACGCGATCGTGTTTGCGCGCGACAACATGACCATCGGCGTCGGCGCGGGACAGATGAGCCGCGTGTATTCGACCCGGATCGCGGCCATGAAGGCCGCGGATGAGAAGCTCGAAGTGCGCGGTGCCGTGATGGCCTCGGACGCCTTCTTCCCGTTCCGCGATGGCCTCGACGTCGCCGCCGAATACGGCATCGCGGCCGTGATCCAGCCCGGTGGCTCGATGCGCGACAGCGAGGTGATCGCAGCGGCCGACGAGCATGGCATCGCGATGGTGTTCACCGGCATGCGTCACTTCCGGCACTGATGCCGGGACTTCGCTCATGAAGGTGCTGGTCATCGGCAGCGGCGGTCGCGAACACGCGCTCGCCTGGAAGTGCGCACAGTCGGCACGCGTGACCGAAGTGCTGGTGGCGCCGGGCAACGCGGGCACCGCGCTTGAGCCGAGAGTGCGCAACGTGGCCATCGCCGCGGACGATGTTGCGGGACTCGTCATGCTCGCGCGCGACGAGCAGGTTTCTCTCACGATCGTCGGTCCCGAAGCGCCGCTGGTCGCGGGCGTGGTCGATGAGTTCACGGCCGCGGGACTGCGCTGCTTCGGCCCGCGTCGCGCGCCTGCGCAACTCGAGGGCTCAAAGTCCTTCACCAAGGAATTCCTGCGGCGACACCGGATCCCGACCGCCGCATACGCCACCTTCACGAAGGCGAGCTTCGATCCTGCCTGGGTGCGCGCGCAGCGCACGCCGATCGTGGTCAAGGCGAGCGGCCTCGCCGCAGGCAAGGGCGTGGTGATCGCCACGAGTGCCGACGAAGCGATTGCGACCGCCCTGGAGATGTTCGGGGGCCGCTTCGGTGACGCGGGCGCGGAGATCGTCATCGAGGAGTTCCTCGAAGGCGAGGAAGCGAGCTTCATCGTGATGGCGGACGGCGAGCACTACCTGCCGCTTGCGACTTCGCAGGATCACAAGCGGCTCGGCGATGCCGACACCGGGCCCAATACGGGCGGCATGGGCGCCTACTCGCCTGCCCCGGTCGTCACGCCGGCGCTGCACGATCGCATCCTGCGCGAAGTGATCGAGCCGACGATACGCGGCCTCGCCGCCGACGGCATGCCTTATACGGGCTTCCTGTATGCGGGCATCATGATCGCGCCCGACGGCACCCCGAACGTGCTCGAATTCAACTGCCGCTTCGGCGACCCCGAGACGCAGCCGATCCTGATGCGGCTGCGTTCCGATCTCACCGGGCTCTGTGAAGCGGCGCTCGAGGGCCAGCTCGACAAAGTCCCGGCTGAGTGGGACCCGCGCGCCGCAGTCGGGGTCGTGCTCGCTGCCGGCGGCTATCCCGACACGGTGCGCAAAGGCGATCCGATCGACGGCCTCGAGCATGCGGCCCGCCTCCCGGGCAAGGTCTTCCATGCGGGAACCACGCGCGCAGGCGATGCAATCGTCACGAGTGGCGGGCGTGTACTGTGCGCCGTCGCGCTCGGCGCCACGGTGGCCGCGGCCCAGCGCGACGCCTACGCGCTCGTTGATTCGATCCGCTTCGCGGGCATGCAATACCGACGCGACATTGGCCACCGGGCGATTGCCCGCGAACAGGCGTTGGGGTCTGCCGACTGACCCCCGGGGTCTGCGCGGTAGACTGCGACGCATGAACGCCCTCTATCCCCCGGGCAGCGGCCTCGCAGCTCCCGGGCTGCTCGGCTCGCTCTCCGGTCTCGAGTTCATGCAGCGGCTCGTCGCAGGCACGATTCCGACACCGCCCATCGCGATCACACTCGGCTTTGCCTTCGCATCAGTCGAACGTGGCAGGGTCGTTGTCACGAGCCGCGCGGGCGCGCACGTGTACAACCCCATGGGAACGCTGCACGGCGGCTACGCCGCCACGCTCCTCGACACCTGCATGGGCTGCGCGGTCATGACGGGTGTCGAACGTGGCTACGCCTACACCACGCTCGAGCTGAAGGTGAATTACCTGCGCGCGCTCACGCATGAAAGCGGCGAGCTGCGTGCGGTCGGGCGCACGCTGCACATCGGCCGGCGCACGGCACTCGCCGAAGGCCAGCTGCTCAATGCGGCGGACCGCCTCATCGCGCACGGCACCACCACCTGCATGATCTACGCGCCGTGACGACGCACGACATCGAGATCGACGTGCAGGCCGCCGACATCGATGCCTACGGGCACGTCAACAACGCGGTCTACCTCACGTGGCTGGATCGTGCGGCCTGGAGCCACTCGGCTGCACTTAGCGTGTCGCTCGAGACCTGCGTGCGGATGCGCCGGGGCATGGCGGCGCTGCGCACCGAAATCGACTACGAGCGCGCCGCACTCGCGGGTGATCGCGTGAGGATCGCGACCTGGATCTCCGCGTGTGACCGCAAGCTGCGCTGCACGCGCCACTTCCTGCTGCGCCGTGTGAGCGATGGCTGCGTGCTCGCACGCGCGCAGACCGGATACGTGTGCCTCAATCTCGATACAGGTCGCGCGATGCGCATGCCGCCCGAGTTTGCCGCGGCCTACGGCTCGGCGGTGAATACGGGCGTCGCGCTCCCTAAAAGCTGACGCGCAGAAAGAATTCCGGGCCGTCGGTATTGAGTCGAAAGAGCCCCGGGAAATCGTGCCCGCTGGCCGGATCGACGCTGATGTCCACGTCGAGTTTCGTGTAGCCGAGGCCCACCGCAAAGTTCGGCTTCCAGCGGTACTGCAGGTCGAGATGGTACTCGCCGAGCGTACCGTCGATGCCATCGTAGCTGGCGCTGAAATACTGCCCCCGTGCGGCAACCGCCCAGCGGCGTGCAAAGCGCCAGGTGCCATCGAGCGCCAGCGTGGGCACGGGCGCAACGCCCGACTCCTCCTCGCGCGCATTGCGGTCGACCGCTTCGGCGGCAGCCTGGGCGTCGACCAGGTAGACACCGATGCCGGCGGCGAGCTCGAAGCTCTCGCGTTTCAGGAAGGAATGCAGGAACGTGAAGGACAGCGATCGGTAGTCGAGCGTGGACTCGATATTCTCGCCGGTGAGATAGATGTCATCGCCGAACACGATGTCCTCATCGAGCACGGTCGAGCCGAAGCGGTTCAGCTTGAAGTAGTCGACGCGCAGGCGCGTGCGTGCGCCGAAACGGAAATAGAGCTCCATGCGGCCGAGATCGATCGCGTCGTCGAGGCCGAGAAGATCCTCCGCATGGATCGGCGTACCGGTGATTCCGGGCACGACGACGCTCGGGTCGAGGCGCACGCGTGTATCCGCGCTGCCCTTGAACCAGGTCGCGCGCAGTGCGAAGCGGTCGGTGATCGGGCTGGCAACCGGGGGCCGCTCCTTGACGAGCGTGTCGGAGGCGAGCTCGCGCTCGGCGGCATGGGCGACCGGCGCGGCGGCAAGTGCGGACAGAAGGGCAACAAGTTTGCGACGCATGCTGCAACGGATCATCGCGTATCGACACGGGCGCCGCCACCGTCGCCAGCCTGCGACGCTGGCGAGTGTGACGGGCCGCACACCGACACCAGCTCCTACCGCTTCATCGCCTCGAAGAACTCGCCGTTCGTCTTCGTATCCTTCATCTTGTCGATCAGGAACTCGATCGCCGCGAGCTCGTCCATCGGGTGCAGAAGCTTTCTCAGGATCCAGATCTTGGCGAGTTCGCCCGGATCGGTGATCAGCTCTTCCTTGCGGGTGCCCGAACGGTTGATGTTCACGGCCGGGAACACGCGCTTCTCCGCGATGCGCCGGTCGAGGTGGATTTCGCTGTTGCCGGTACCCTTGAATTCCTCGTAGATGACATCGTCCATCTTCGAGCCGGTGTCGATCAGCGCGGTCGCGAGGATCGTGAGCGAACCACCTTCCTCGATGTTGCGCGCGGCGCCGAAGAAGCGCTTGGGACGCTGCAATGCGTTCGCATCGACACCGCCGGTGAGCACCTTGCCGGAGCTCGGCACCACGGTGTTGTAGGCGCGCGCGAGGCGCGTGATTGAGTCGAGCAGGATCACGACGTCCTTCTTGTGCTCGACGAGGCGCTTCGCCTTCTCGATCACCATTTCCGCGACCTGCACGTGGCGGGCCGCCGGCTCGTCGAAGGTCGAGGACACCACCTCGCCCTTCACCGTGCGCTGCATCTCGGTGACTTCTTCCGGCCGCTCGTCGATGAGCAGCACGATCAGGTACACCTCGGGGTGATTCCAGGTGATCGAGGTCGCGATGTTCTGCAGCAGCATCGTCTTGCCGGCCTTCGGCGGGGAGACGATGAGGCCGCGCTGGCCCTTGCCGATCGGCGCGACGAGGTCGATCACGCGCGCGGTGAGATCCTCGGTCGAGCCGTTGCCGCGCTCGAGCTTCAGCCGCTTGGTCGGGTGCAGCGGCGTCAAGTTCTCGAACAGCACCTTGTTGCGCGAATTCTCGGGCGAATCGAAATTGATCTCGCCGACCTTCAGCAGCGCGAAGTAGCGCTCGCCCTCTTTCGGCGGGCGGATCAGGCCGGAAATCGTGTCGCCGGTGCGCAGGTTGAAGCGGCGTATCTGGCTCGGGCTGATGTAGATGTCGTCGGGGCCCGCAAGATAGGAGCCGTCGGCGGAGCGCAGGAAGCCGAAGCCGTCCTGCAGGATCTCGAGCACACCGTCACCGTGGATGTTCTCGCCACTGCGCGCGTGCGCCTTCAGGATCGAGAAGATGATGTCCTGCTTGCGCGAGCGGGCGATGCTCTCGAGGCCGACCGCCTCGGCCACCTTGACGAGCTCGTGGATCGGCTTCGCCTTGAGCTCGGTGAGGCTCATCGACGCGCGCGACCGGGTCAGCTCTTCCGGGCTGATGATCTCCGAGTCGTCGATTTCAAACGGCTCGAGGTCGTGCATTTCCTCCTGACGGCCGTTGCTGCGATTGCCGTCACGGTTGCCGTGGCCTCCGTGCCGGCCACCGCCCCCCTGGCCTTTTCCCTGGCGGTTACGGCCCTGATTGCCGAGATAGCCTCTCACAGGTTGCTGTCCAGGAAGGCCGCGAGCTGGGACTTCGACACGGCGCCCACCTTCTGGGCTTCGACCGCACCGTTCTTGAAGAGGATCAGTGTCGGAATGCCGCGGATGCCGAACTTCGGCGGGGTCTGCGGGTTCTCGTCGATGTTGAGCTTCGCGATCCGGACTTTGTCCTGGTACTCGACGGCGAGTTCGTCGAGGATCGGCGAGATCATCTTGCAGGGGCCGCACCATTCAGCCCAGAAATCGAGCAGTACGGGTTTATCGGACTTCAGCACGTCCTGGCTGAACGTCGAGTCCGAGGTATGGACAATATGCGGATTGCTCACGCGAAAGACCCTCCGGGGGAGTGGAGTCGATTATTGACGGCACAGGTGAAAGGCCGCGCCACGAAGTGGCATCAAACGGTTACACTTACGTACTTGAGAAGGAGCTGAGTTGCCGGGACGGCGCGGAATCGGGTTCCGCTGTATCTGGCCCAAATTTTTGCGCCTTCCGCGCCAATTTGCAAGGGCCTGTTCATAAAATGACTGATCAACATCTTTCCGAGCTCCGCTTCGCGGACCTCGACCTCGCGCCACCTGTCATGCAGGGCATCCGGGATGCCGGCTTCGAGCGTTGCACCCCGATCCAGGGCGAGACCCTGCCCATCGCTCTTGCCGGGCGCGATGTTGCTGGCCAGGCCCAGACCGGTACCGGCAAGACTGCGGCGTTCCTCGTCGCGATCTTCCAGCGCCTGCTCACGCACCCTCCGGCCGCGACCCGCGGCCCCACATCGATCCGCGCGATCGTCGTCGCTCCGACCCGCGAACTCGCGGTGCAAATCCACAACGATGCGCAGGTCCTCGGCAAGCACACGGGCCTGAAGCTCGCGGTCGTCTTCGGCGGCGTCGACTACGACAAGCAGCGCAAGCAGCTTGCCGACGGCGTCGATGTGCTGATCGGCACGCCCGGACGCATCATCGACTACTTCAAGCAGCACGTGTACGACCTGCGCCATGCGCAGGTTGCGGTGCTCGACGAGGCCGACCGCATGTTCGACCTCGGCTTCATCGCGGACATCCGCTTCATCCTGCGCCGCCTGCCAAAACCCGAACATCGGCAGTCGATGCTCTTCTCCGCGACCCTCTCGCACCGCGTGCTCGAACTCGCCTACGAGCACATGAACAACCCCGAGCTCGTGCGTATCGAGCCCGACAAGGTCACGACCGATCGCGTGCGCCAGACCATCTATTTTCCGGCAATGGAAGAGAAGATTCCGCTGCTGGTCGGGCTCCTGCGCCAGGCCGACGCGCATCGCACGATGGTGTTCGTCAACACCAAACGGGTCGCCGAGCGGCTCGAAGCCGCGCTCATCGCGAATGGCTTCTCGGCGCAGGCGATCTCGGGCGACGTTCCGCAGAAGAAGCGCCTCGCCTTCCTGCGCGATTTCCACAACGGCGATCTCGCGGTGCTGATCGCGACCGACGTCGCCTCGCGCGGCCTGCACGTACCCGATGTCAGCCATGTGTTCAACTTCGACCTGCCGCAGGATGCCGCCGACTACGTGCACCGCATCGGGCGCACCGCGCGGGCCGGCGCCGAGGGCGACGCCATCAGCTTCGGCTGCGAGGAATATGCCGTCGGCCTGCCCGACATCGAGGCCTACATCGGCCGCAAGATCCCCGTCGAAGCGATCGCCCCGGGGCAGCTCGCCGAAATCACGCTGCCACCGCACAGCGCCTGGCGATCGCACGGTCCGCGCCGGCCTGGAGATGCGCGCCGCGGCGGCGGCGGGCGGTCCGGCGGTGGTGGACGATCAGGCGGTGGTGGGCGACCGGGCGGCAGCAGTCGTCCCCGGAGCCGCCCAGGCCCGCCTCGCCACGGCGAGCGGCCGCACGGTTCCCACGCAACGGAACACCGCGCCCCGGACAGCACCACCCCTGACGGCACTGCGAAGCCTCGCCGTCGACGGCGTGGAGGCCGTGGCCGAGGGAGTCCGGGCAAGGACGGTGGCGGCGCAGGCGGCGGTGCTCCCGCGCCCTGATCAACCCTGCTATCACCGCCTCAATGCGTCGCCGGCAGCAGGTCGGCAATGTGATCGACCGCAGGAAATTCCGGGTGATCACGCAGCGCACGCGAGGTGTCGGGACGGCGCACGGCGATCACGCATGCGATGCCGGCTGCCCGTGCGGCCTGCAGCACCGGCGGGCTGTCGTCGACGAACAGCGAGCGTGCAGGATCGAAGGGCTCGGCTGCGCGCACACCCTGCCAGAACCGCGGGTCTTCCTTCGGCGCGCCGAAACTGCGCGAGCTCCAGGCCGCATCGAAATAGCCCCGCACGGCCGTGGCCTCATCCTTGATGGCCAGCGTGACGGGATGCGCGTTCGTCAGCAGCACGAGCCGCTTGCCGAGCGCGCGCAAGCTGGACAGGAGCTGACGTGCTCCCGGCAGCCAGGCGATGCGCGCACGCTCCTCGCGATGCACCCGGGCAATGTCGATGCCGAGCTCACGCGACCAGAATTCGATGTCGTACCAGTCGAGCGTACCCTCGACCGCCCTGAAACGCGGCACGAGCGCATGCAGCGCCGCCTCGTGTGTGACACCCGTGCGCAATGCCCACTCGCGCGGGATCCGCTCGAGCCAGATGTAGTTGTCGTACGCGAGATCCAGCAAGGTGCCATCCAGATCGAGCAGAACCGTATCGATCCGGGACAGGTCTACGAGAATGGAACGCATGGCGACAGATGATAACGAATGGCGAAAAGGGGCAGATGACGGCGGGAAGCGTATCCTGCCTCTGGCCCGTCGCCCGTAGCTCGCCGCCCGCAGCCTTGCAATGCCCGACCTCATCGATCTTCATACCCACAGCAACCGCTCCGACGGTGTGCTTTCCCCCACCGCCCTCGTCGCGCGTGCAGCGGCACGCGGCGTGAGCCTCCTCGCGCTGACCGATCA
The DNA here is from genome assembly GCA_963204795.1 of Pseudomonadota bacterium. Taxonomy (GTDB): domain Bacteria; phylum Pseudomonadota; class Gammaproteobacteria; order Steroidobacterales; family Steroidobacteraceae; genus CADEFQ01. Next base: position 14,053 of record CAUJHX010000136.1, read on the forward strand.
CGACACGATCGAGGGCTGCGACGAAGCGCGCACAGCCTGTGCCGGGGTCGGCATCCGCTTCGTGCCCGGCATCGAGCTGTCGACGCAGTGGCGCGGCCAGGCGATCCACGTCATCGGGCTCGGAGTGGACACGGCCTCGCCGGTGCTCGCCGCGCAGATGGACGAGGTCGCGAGGCGCCGTCACGAACGGATGCTCGCGATCGGTGAGCGGCTCGCCAGCCGTGGCCGCATTGCGGGCCGTGAGATCGCGGCAGCGGCGCTCGCGGCGGGTGGCATCCCGACCCGCATGCACCTAGCACGCGCACTCGTCGCACAGGGGTACGCCGACGATACCCAGCAGGCCTTTGACAAATGGCTGGGCCGCGGCCAGCCCGGGCACGTGCCGATCGAGTGGCCGGAGCTCCTCGACGTGATGCCGCATCTTGCGGGCGCCTGCCGGGCGACCGTGCTCGCCCACCCGCACCGCTACCGGCTCTCGGGCGGCGCATTGCGACAGCTCGCGGCGGACTTTACGGCTGCAGGCGGCGCAGCCCTCGAGATCGACATGGCGGGCATGAGCCCGGGGGATCGCGACCGCATCGCGTCGCTCGCGCGACGACAAGGCCTCGCAGGCTCCGCAGGTTCCGATTTCCACGATCCGGCCGTGCCATGGAATCCGCCGGGGCGCTTCGCTAAGCTTGCCGAGGGCATCGCCCCGGTAACAGAGCGCCTCGACGACGCGTGATGATCGAAACCGACGACAACGTCGACCGGGAACTGTTCCGCAACATCGAGAAATTGCGGCAGCTGCGCATCGAACACCGGGACCTCGACCAGGTGATCGAGCGGCTGTCGATGGACATCCACGTCGATGAGCTGCAGCTGAAGCGTCTCAAGAAGCGCAAGCTCGTCCTGAAGGACCAGATCACCCGCCTCGAGAGTGAATTGATCCCCGATCTCAATGCCTAAGTCCGCCACCGCCACCAGCGACTTCTTCGCGCACCTCACCGACCCGCCGGTCCTTGCCCAGCTGTTCGCGGTGCTGATCGCGCTGCTGGTCGCGATTGCCGCAGGGAGCCTGCTGCGCGTGTGGTACCGCAAACGCCGCGGCGCCGCGCCGGTCGCGAGCTTCACGGGCCGGATCGTCGAGGCGATCATCATCCTCGCACCCATTCTCGTGATGCTCGCGCTGCTCGCCGTCACGCGCATCGTGTTTGGCGCGCTCGACATGGAGAACGCGATCGTCGACCGCATCCTGCAGCTGGCCGCGGCGCTCGTGCTGGTGCGACTCGCCGTCTATGTCCTGCGCCAGCTGCTCGGCGAGGATTCCTGGCTCAAGGGCTGGCAGAACCAGCTCACGTTCGCCGTTTGGCTCGCGGTGGCATTCGAGCTGCTCGGCTGGTTCGAGCGGGTCGAGCGCGCGCTCAACAACATCGACCTGCTCCCCGGCAAGGCCTCCTTCACGATCTGGGAACTGATCAAGGCGCTCGTGATCGTCACCGTCGCGGTGATCGTCACCTCGCTGATCGGCCGCACGATCGAGCAGCGCGTCATGAAGGTCAACGCGCTCGCGCTGTCGACCCGCATCGGCATTTCGAAGTTCTCGTACTTCTTCCTGATCAGCCTCGGCCTGCTGCTCGGCATCAATGCCGCGGGCGTCGATCTCACCGCCCTCACGTTGCTCACCGGCGCGATCGGCGTCGGCCTCGGTTTCGGCCTGCAGGCGATCGCGAGCAATTTCGTGTCGGGCTTCGTGCTGCTGATGGACAAGTCGATCAAGCCGGGCGACGTGATCAGCTTCACGGGCGTGACGCCCGGCGGCTCCGGCGGCGTCACGGCCGACAACTTCGGCTGGGTGCAGGAACTGCGCGGGCGTTACATCGTGGTGCGCGATCGCGACGGCGTCGAGACGCTGGTGCCGAATCAGTATCTGATCAACAACTCGGTCATCAACTGGAGTTATTCGGACGCACGCGTGCGCCTGCGCCTGCCGGTCATGGTGAGCTACCAGGACGATCCGGAGAAGGCTCTCGCGCTCCTGAAGAGCGCCGCGGCCGACCACCCGCGCATCCTCAGTGAGCCGGGCCCGGCCACGCGCCTCATGTCCTTCGAGGACTACGGCATGCGGCTCGAGGTGCGCTTCTGGATCGCCGACCCGATGAACGGCGTGAACAATGTGCGTTCCGACGTGAACCGGGCAATATTCCGGCTCTTCCGCGAAGCCGGTATCACGATCCCGGTGGCACAGCGCGAACTGCGCATGTTGCCTTCCGCCACCCATGCCGATCCACGTCTCGCGCCAGGTCGAGATTCCTGACGCCGACCTCGCGGTGACGTTCATCCGCGCATCGGGTCCCGGCGGGCAGAACGTCAACAAGGTCGCCTCGGCGGTACAGCTGCGCTTCGATCTCGCGGGAACCGCGGCGCTTGCGCCGCGCGTGAAGGAGCGGCTGCGCGCGCTCGCCGGTCAGCGACTCTCGAGTGACGGCGCGATCCTCATCCAGGCGCGCTCGCACCGCAGCCAGGGGGACAACCGTCGCGAAGCCGAAGAGCGCCTCGCGGGACTCGTGCGGCTCGCGCTCGTCGAACCGAAGGTGCGCCGCGCGACGAAGCCCACGCGCGCATCGCAGGAACGCAGACTCGCCTCCAAAGCGCGGGCGCAACGTACGAAGCGCCTGCGCAACTGGGTTGGCCGCGACGATTGAACGCGCGGCTATGCCGGCGGACTGTCGCCCGCAAAGCTGACCGGGGTCGCACCGCTGACCGGGCCGATCGTCGCCCGATCGCTCACCAGCAACTTCACCTCGCGCTCGAACTTGAGCGGACCCTTCACCATCGCGCCCGGCCCGATCACGATCACCGGCACATTCTTCGAGAGGCTGATCGAGAAGCCCTGTGACTTGCGGACCGCGATTCCGCCATCGACGCGCGCATCCGCGCCCACCGTGATGTCGCCGGCGACCGTTTCGATGCCGCCGCCGAGATGCGCAGCTTCGAGCGTGATCCGGCCATTGACATTCTGCAGGTCGCCCTGCACATCGGCGCCCTTCTTCAGCGTGAGGGCACCGTTCACCGTCGTGACATCACCCGCCACGCGGGCAAGCGCACCGACCGTGATGCCGCCATTGACCGTCGCGGCGGACGTCGCAGTCGCGCGATCACCGAGCGTGATCGAGCCGTTGACCGTGGTGGCCTCGAGAACTGCTGCATCGGGAGCGACGTGGATCGCGCCATTGACCGTGGCGGCATCCGTGGCGCTCTGCCCGGCCGCAACCGACACGGCGCCGTTGATGCGCTCTCCGCCGTCATGCTGCACACATCCGGCGCTCGCGAGCAGCGGCGCGAGCAGGAGTACAAACTTCAGCATCGCCGTTCTCCCCGATTCCAGGATGCGCGGAGTCTACGCCTTCGGCGGTCGCTCGGGAGCAGCCGCACTGCCGGGAAAGAGCGGATCGGTCCGTGCCGCGCGCTCGCCGAGCCGCTCAGCCTCGGACTTGTCGATCGCCGCCAGTGACGAGGCGGGTCGCTCGAGGTAACGGAACACGTGCGGCGGCCGATCACCCTGGTGCAGCCGTCGCACGTGCTCCTCGATCGCCTGATCGGCCCGTGTGAGGCGCAGGCGGCGGCGCAGGTGTGCGATCCACGTCGCGCTGTGATAGCGCTCGATCCAGCGCTCCGGGTCATCCATGTCGTGCAGCAGCGTCCAGCCGCGCGCCCCGTCGCGCTGGCGCACCCGTCGCAGTTCCTGCATCGCGGCGGCAAACGCGACGCGATCCTCTGCCGCGACACGGTATTCGATGTTGATCACGACCGGCCCGCTCTGCGGCACAATGTCGATCTTCGGCTCGAGCGCGGGCGACCCGAGGCGCATCGATTCGAGATCGAGGTCCTCGGACTGCGATACGTGCAGCCAGCGACCGAGCAGGAGCGAGACGAGAAAGCCCACGCCGGCAGCGACCAGGCTCGTGCGCAGCGACAGCGCGTGCGCCACCTCGCCCCACAGCCAGCTGCCGAGTGCGAGCCCGCCGAAGGTGAGCATCTGGTAGATCGCCACCGTGCGGCCGACGACCCAGCGCGGTGAGGTCACCTGCACCGAAGTGTTGAAGGTCGACAGACACATCACCCAGGCCGCACCCGCGCCGACCAGTGCCAGCATCGTGGCCGTGAGCCAGGGACTCAGCGCCGCCGCGATCGAGGCGAGGCCGAACATGAGACTCGCGACGCGCACCAGCGTCTCGTTCGACAGACGCTGACGCAGATTCGCGATGGTCAGCGCGCCGATCATGGCGCCGGTGCCGAAGGCGCCGAGCAGTATGCCGTAGGTGACCGCGCCACCTTTCACGAGCTCTTTCGCGATGAGCGGCATCAACGCCCACACGGCGCTGCCCATCATGCCGAAAACCGTGGCGCGCACGTAGATCGCGACGAGGGCAGGAGAGAGGCGCGCGTACCGCAGGCCTGCGCGCATCGCGACACCGAGGCTCTCGGGTGGCAGCGCGCGCGCGCGCGGCGCATAGCGCCAGCTGCCGAGCACCACGATCAGGCCGACATAGGACACGGCATTGATGAAGAACGCGAACTGCGCGCCGAACGCTGCGACGATCGCCCCGCCGACGGCGGGGCCCACGGTGCGCGAGATGTTGAAGCCGAGGCTGTTGAGCGCAACCGCGCTCGGCACGAGATCCCGCGGCACCTGCTCACCGACCGACGACTGCCACGCCGGCCCGTAGAGCGCCGCGCCGCAGCCGAGCACGAAAGTGAAGGCGAGCAGCATCCACGGCGTGATGTGGCCGCGCCAGGTGACGAACGCGAGTACGGCCGACACGGAAAGCATGATCATCTGCGCGATCAGCATCAGGCGGCGGCGGTCCCAGATGTCCGAGATCGCGCCCGCGACGAGCGACAGCAGCATGATCGGCAGCGTCGTGGAGGTCTGCACGAGCGCTACCATGTCGGCCGAGGGCGCAATCGAGAGCATCAGCCACGATGCGCCCACGCCCTGGATCAGGCTGCCGAATGTCGAGATGAGGGTCGCGATCCAGATCGCGGCGAAGATGCGCACCTGGAACGGCGCGAGGGTGGCCGCGCGCCAGCGATCGAATGCGGTGCTCATGCGCGCGGCGCCTTCAGGGTATCGAGCCAGGCCTGGAACATCAGCACGTTCCAGAGGTGCGTGTGCCACTTGCGCCGGCCGCCCTGGAAGCGCGCCCAGAGGCCACGCACGATCGTCGCATCAAAGTATCCCTCCTCCACGAGGCGTCGCTCCGCGAGCAGCGATTCCGCCCAGTCGCGCAGCGGACCGCGCAGCCAGTCCGCCACCGGCGCGCCGAAGCCCTGCTTCTCCCGCTCGACGATTGTCGCGGGCACATGGCGCGCGAGCAACCGCCGCAGCAGCCACTTCGTCGTGCCGTCGCGCAGCTTCATGTCGACCGGCAGTGTCCACGCGAGTTCCGCGACACGATAGTCGAGCAGCGGTGCGCGCGCCTCGAGGCCGACGGCCATCGTCGAGCGGTCGACCTTCACGAGAATGTCGTCCGGCAGGTACGTGACGAAATCGAGGTACATGAAGCGGTCCGCGGGACTGCCATGCGCCAGTCGGCGCATTGCGTCACTGAAGGGCGTCGCCGGTTCCACGCCGCCTCGTACCACTTTCTCCGGATGCCGCCAGCGCGACATGCGGTTCTGGTAGAGGCCCTCGGGCCCATCGGCCGCGAGTTCCGCAGCGAGCTGGCGGAGCGCGTGACCGCGCGGCTCCTGTCCGGCCCAAGGCCGCAGGAACCCTCGCATGACCGAAATCCCGGGTCCCGGCACCCGCTCGAGCAGGCGCGCGAGGCGCAGTGCCCGCAGATAGCGGTTGTAGCCGCCGAAGAGCTCATCGCCCCCATCGCCCGAGAGCACCACCGTCACGTCGCGTCGCGCGAGGCGCGAAACGAGCATCGTCGGGATCTGCGAGGAGTCGGCGAACGGCTCGTCGAAGACGCGCGCGAGATCCGGCACGGTGGCAAGCGCGTCGGCGCCCGTGACGTGGAACTCCGTATGCGCCGTACCGAGGTGCTGTGCAACCGCGCGCGCCGCGGGTGTTTCATCGCGTCGCGGGTCCTCGAATCCGATGCTGAAGGTGCGCACCGGCGCGCTCGCCTCCTGCTGTATCAGCGCGGTGACGAGCGACGAATCGATGCCGCCCGAGAGGAAGGCGCCGAGCGGCACATCGGCTTCGAGCCGCACGCGCACGGCATCGCGCAGCAGCGCCTCGAGCTGCAACAGCGCCTCGTCCACACCCCCGGTGAAAGGTTGCGCGAGCGCCTGCTCCGCACGCTCGCGCGCGTTCCACCAGGTCCGCGCCGTCTCGAGTGGCCGGTGCGCAGCCGCACCAGCCGCGACATCAGCGGCGGCGAGCCTGATGATCGTGCCGGGGGGCACCTTGAACACGCCCTGCAGGATCGACCAGGGCGATGGCACGTAGTTGAAGCGCAGCATCGACTGCAGCGCACCCCGCTCGACCTCGGGCGAGTAGCCCGGGATCGCGAGCAGCGCCTTCAGCTCCGAACCAAACGCGAGCGCACCACCGCACCAGCCGTAGTAAAGAGGCTTCTTCCCGACCCGATCGCGTGCCAGCGTGAGCGTACGGGCCGTGCGATCCCACAGCGCGAACGCGAACATGCCGTTCGCTTCGGCGAGCGCGGCTTCGAGGCCCCACGCCTCGATCGCGGCGAGCAGCACTTCGGTATCCGAATGGCCGCGAAAGGCACCACCCTCACGTTCGAGGCGCGCGCGCAGCGCGCGGAAGTTGTAGATCTCGCCGTTGAAGACGATCTGGAAACGGCCCGAGGCCGAGCCCATTGGCTGATGGCCCGCCGCCGAGAGATCGATGATCGAGAGCCGCCGGTGCGCGAGCGCCAGGCCCGCGGCCGCATCGACCCACACGCCGGCATCGTCGGGCCCGCGGTGCGCGATCGCGTCTGCCATGCGTCGCGCGACCTCGCGCAGCTCGTCCGCGCGCTGTGTGATTGATTCGCCGTGAAAGAGGCCCGCGATGCCGCACATGGGCCTGCATAGTGGCGACTTGCCGCGGAATCGGCAATTTCACTTGTTATGATGCGCCCGCATGCGTCGATACCTGCTCTTCGCCTCGCAACTCTATGCCTATGCG
>CAUJHX010000137.1 GCA_963204795.1 Pseudomonadota bacterium
GCGCTCGAAGAGGTCGCCGGCACCGGGCGGCGCGCGGTAGGTTGAGGGAGCGCGGGCGACGGGCGACGGGCGACGGGCGACGGGCGACGGGCGACGGGCGACGGGCGACGGGCGACGGGCGACGGGCGAGAGGGCTCGCGCACGCCGGAAAGGTTCCCGCATTTCGATCCATTTGACGCCCATTTTCGATGCGTCGTTCCCGAACATCTGGCCGCAGGATTGTGCTTTCGCCGCTTATGCTCCAGGACCACCAAAGTGTCGAGTGCCTGATGATCGGCGCGGGCTGGTGAAGCTGCCACGGGGCACCGGGAAAGCCAAGCCAACGCTCTTGCCCGTCGCTCGCAGCCCGCTGCGCGCAGCGCGCACGCGCGCATCAGCGCGCCCCGGCCACCACCTCGTCGAACAGGCGCAGGAAATTGCCGCCGAGCACTTTCGCGGTATCGCTCTCGCTCATCCCGCGCGCGAGCAACGCCGCGGCGAGCACCGGAAAGTCCCCGTACGCGGTCAGGACGGGCTTGTAATTCGCGTCCATGTCCGTGCCGATCGCAACGTGCTCGATGCCGACCGCATCGATCAGCGCCTGTACCTGCCCGACGAAGTCCGCAAGCGACGTGCTGCCGATGCCCGCCGGCCAGGCACCGATGATGCCGCCTGCGCTGGTGACCAGCCGGGCGTGTTCCCTCGAGATGAGGCGCGGGGATGGCTCCGGCCCGCTGGCGAGGCTGCTGTGCGAGAGCATCACCGGCACACTCGATCGGGCGACAACGCCTGCGCAGGTGGCGTGAGAGGCGTGCGCGACGTCGATGATCATGCCGAGGCGATTCATTTCCTGGACGACATCGCCCCCGAATGCCGTGAGGCCGTGGTGCACCGGCGCAACGGTCTGCACGTCTCCCAGTCGGTTCACGTGGTAATGCACCAGCGTGACGGACCTCAGGCCCGCCGCATACGCAGCCGCGAGGCGCTCCAGTCGATCTTCGATGAAATCGCCACCTTCGCTGCAGAATATCGCGACCCGTTCACCGTCACGATGCGCTGCGCGGATGTCGCCGGGCGACAGGCCCGGCCGGATGAGACCTGCGTCGGTCAGGCTTCGGAGTCGGGCAATCTGCCGATCGTAATCGCGGTGCGCCTCGCCTTCTTCGAACTCGCGCGCCGCGTGCAGGCCGCCCCCTTCCAGTGACAGCAGCGGAAAGTCGGCAACCAGGGAGAAAAGGCTCGCCGTTACCTGCGCCTTGCGCATGTCGGCAATGCGATCCGCTTCGAAGCCATCGCGCATCAGGCGGATGACCAGGCTATCCGGCTTCGCGCCGACCAGGAACGACCGCCCCGCATGACTGTGCACGTCGACACTCGGGTATTCGGCGAGGAGCGCGGCACCCCGCCGCCGGAATTCTTCCGGGATTTCCATGCCGAGCGGCGGTTTGCGCCGCGACCACCACGAGGCGCCCGCCGCGACAACCGCCATGCTGCCTGCCACCGCACCGGCGATTGCTACGCGACGCGTCATTTTGCGCATGGCCCACCTTTCACACCGGGGTCGTTGCTACTGCCGTCAAGTACCCATACCATTTTGCCCTTCTGACGATCCAGGGGGAATGAAATGATGGTTCGAGCAGTTTCGATCCGGGGTGATCAACGTTTCGTGGCGGGCGGCACCTTGCTCGCGGCGCTTCTCCTTTCTCCTCTGCCTGCGGGCGCGCAGGAGGAGGCCTTCGCCATCGATGAGGTGGTCGTCACCGCCCAGAAGCGCACCGAGCGCCTGGTCGATGTGCCGGTCGCGATCTCCGTGTTCAGCGCGAACTCGATCGACCAGACGGGCGTGCGGGAGTTGAAGGAAGTCTCCGGCTACATCCCGAACATGCAGATCTCGAAGGGCAATGACTTCCGGTCGACCGTGACGATCCGCGGTGTCGGTGCGCAGAGCCGCAATATCGGTTTCGACTCCCGCGTCGGCGTGTACATCGACGGGGTTTACGTCGGCCAGTCGCCTGCGATCAACCAGGAGCTGCTGAACCTCGAGCGCGTGGAAGTGCTGCGCGGCCCGCAGGGGACGCTCTTCGGCAAGAACACGGTGGCCGGCGCGATCAACCTGATCACGAAGAAGCCCGACGACGAGCTGCGTGGCACCGCGAGCGCGGACATCGGCAATCTCGACTACCGGGAATGGAGGGGCTTCCTGAACCTGCCGATCAGCGACACCGTCAGTACTGCGTTCGCAGTGTCGAAGACCGATCGCGACGGCTACGTACCGAACATCATTACCGGCCACGAGCTGAACGAGCGCGACGTACTCGCGTACCGCGCACAGCTGCGCATCCGCGCGAACGACCGGTTCGAGATCAATGCCGCGTTCGACGGGCTCAACAGCGACGGGCGCATTCTCGTCGGCGACCCGGTGACCGACATGCTGGCGATGCAGCCCGTGCAGATCGCGCCCCAGATGGGCGTCGTTGCGTTCAGCTTCGATCCGAACGACAAGCGCGACGTCTACGGCGGCAACCTCGACCTGGCCTACGAGCTCGAGGGCGGACACACGGTGAAGAGCATCACCGGATACCGCACGACCGATGCCGTCTACAGCAATGCCACCGACTATTCGCCGGTCGACATCGTCTCGATCGAGTACGCCGACAAGTACGACGTGCTGTCGCAGGAATTCCAGTTCATCTCGGCGACCGGGCGCGCTTTCAGCTACACGGGCGGCCTCTACTACTACCGGCAGAACGCGACCACCAACCGCGATGTCGTGCTGGGCAGCGATTTTGTCCAGTACTTCATCGGGCCGCTGTACGCCTCGGGCGCGGTAAGCCCGCCGCTGCCGCCGCCGCCGGCTTTGCCGAACGCGCTCGTTTCGCAGCTTCTCGGCTTCGGCCCGCCACTGTCGAAGGTGTTCAATCGCGGCGAGGTCGACACGACGAGTTACGCGGCCTACTTCAACGGCACCTGGCAGATGGCGGACCGGTGGAAACTCGGCTTCGGCATGCGCTGGTCCACCGAGAAGAAGGAAGTCGACTGGCTGCTCGACGGGCGCAATTCCGGCATTTTCCGCATCGGCTCGACGGGTGCCAATCCAAACAGCCCGTCGCCGCTGATCAATGACCGTACTGACAACTTCTTCGCGCCGGCCGCAAGCCTGACGTTCGCGCTGACCGAGACCTCGAATCTGTACGCGCGCTATGCCTCGGGCTACAAGAGCGGCGGCTTCAACCTCGACTACATCAACAGGGACGAACTCGCCGCGAACCAGGGACTCGAGTTCGACAAGGAAACGGTCGACAGCTTCGAGGTGGGCCTGAAGGGCAATTATCTCGGCGGGCGTCTGTCGCTGAATCTCGCCGCCTTCATCGCGAACTACGATGACTACCAGGTCAACCAGTTCGTGGACCTTGGTGGCGGGCGCACGTCGATCCGCATCAACAATGCGGCAAAGGTCGAGACCTCGGGCTTCGAGGCGGAAACGATCTTCCGTGTCACCGACGAGTTGACGCTGCAGGCTTCACTCGGCCTGCTGAAGGCGGAGTTCGACAGTTTCCCGGGTGGTGGCACCGGTGGCGCGGACGTGTCGGGCAACGAGCTGACAAACGCACCCGAGCTCACCTACGCGGCCGGCGCGACCTGGCGGCACCCGCTGCCCGCGCTGCGTTCGACGCTGCTGCTGCGCGGCGACGTGACCTACACGGGTGATTTCTTCACGACGGCCGACAATGCCACGACGACGCCGTACAACAGTGCCTACCCGGGCGCGATCGCCTTCGGCAAGCTGGGTTCGCACACGGAAGTGAACGCGCGCATCGGCTTGATGTCGGAGAACGACACGTGGGAAGTCTACGCGTGGGGCCACAACCTCACCGACGAGACTGATCCGCAGGATGAACTGCGCGACTTCTTCGGCACCATCGCGAAGCTGCCGGGCATGCCGCGCACCTACGGTGTCAAGTTCGCCTGGAACTTCCACTGAGCGCGCCCGCATGGCGGCATCGGCACTGCAGCGCGTAGCGATTGGCGCAGCCGCGCTTGCGACTCTGGTCGCCGGCTGCGCCTCAGTCCCGGGATCTGCCCGCAAGGTGCAGATCCAGCGGACGGCGCACGGCATCGCGCACATCGAAGCGCCCGACTACGAGTCCCTCGCA
>CAUJHX010000138.1 GCA_963204795.1 Pseudomonadota bacterium
CCATGACGATCCGGCTCGGCTCGATGCTGATCGTTTCAACGACCCTGCTTTTCGCCGCGCTCAAGCTGACATGATGGCGGCCGAAACGTGACGGGGCCCGCTCCTGCGGGCCTCGCCATGAACCTCAGAGCGCCGCAGCTCTAATCAGCGACGCTGATCTTGAGCACTTCCCCGCCACCGGGGAAGATGCCGAAGTTCGTCATGTAGAGCGTGCCGTCGTGCGCGATCGCGATGCCGGACGGGAACGTCAGGCCCTGGTCGAGCACGACCTCGACCGGATGTCCCCTGCGCTTGCGAAGCAACCTGCCCACACCGACTCCCGGATCGGCGCCTGGCCCGGGCACGAGGCCGCTTGCGATCTCGACGATGTAGAGCGTGCCGCGCCGGTCGAAGGCCATGTCGACGACTGCCGTCAGGCCCGTGACGTACGGCGTCGGCTTGCCGCCGAACGGCGGGATGCGATAGATCGTCGAGGCACCACGGAAGAAGGGCGCGCCTGTCAGTTCGCCCGCATAGATGTAACCATCCGGACCTTCGACCACGGTTGTCGCCACCGCATCGAGATCGTCGGCCGTACGCGGCAGTACCGCGAAGGTACGCGTGACCTCGTGTCCAAAGATCCAGGCGAAAACTCCGCTCGCCACGATCGAGTTGCCGCCAGCGTCGGCGACGAGTTGCCGTCCCGGCTGCACGAGAATGCCGTAGGGATTCGAGTCAATGTCGGTGCCGTCGGGATTCCTGCGTGTTTCGTGAGCCGAGATGTCTGCCAGAGGGAAGTACTTGCCATTTGGCAAGGCCCACAGCACCTGGCCGAAGAGCTTGCCCTTCGGGCCCGCGCTGGCGCGCAGCGCGGGGTCGCCGCCCCAGCCCATCACGATGAACGGCGTTGTGCCCCAGAAATCGACATCGACAGGGCCGCTCGATGCAGCGAACCCGCCCGGACCCGCCATCGACGGCAGGCCGGTGATTACGCGCTTGACCGGTGCAATGCCATCGGGATCGACACGCGCGAGCGAGCCGGTCTCGCCGTAACAGCGCGGCGGCTGTCCTTCCTCGGGCGAAGGCAGACAGTTGCCGTTGCCGCCGCTGCCGACCTCGGCGACATACAACCAGCCGTTCGGCGCCAGTGACAGGCCGCGCGGGTTGTTGAGGCCCTGAGCGATGACCTGGACGTCGACTGCGGCGAGCGCGCTGCCACAAAGGAAAAGCGATCCGGCTGCCGCGATGCAACGCGACAGCAATCCATGAAGTTTCATGTGCATGTCCCCTGTAGTTGGTTGTCCTGCGGGCCAACACACGGGAGTGCCGGGTTGGCACGGTGGTCGCTGGACGCTACGCCCGGCCTTGCGAAACATCAAGGTCGCGGGGAGAGGATGACAGGTTTGTAATGAAGACCCGCTGCCGTCAATTGACCAGCCGGATCTGCATTTCCTTGCGTCGGTAATCGAGGATCAGCGTATCGAGCACGCCGAGCACATCCATGCCGAGCATGATCGCGGGCTCGTCGGTGAGTCGCCAGTGACGGAAAATGTAAAGGTCAACGAAAGTGATGTGAGCGTTGCTGACCCGCACGTTGCCGAGATAGATGGGGGGCACGCGGCTCGTAGGGCCCTCCTGGATGTCGCCGGTGACGCCAATAACCTTGTCCTGCTTCTCCTCGACACGCCGGCGCGCGATCAGGGCCTCGCGCAGCGCGAGATTGCCCGTCGTCTGCTGCGCGCCGGTGTCGATGATCGCCCTGACCTCGACGTTTCCGACGACGGCACGCACGGTCGGCACGTGGCCGCGAAGCAGGCGGATCGGCAGTACGCTGAAGCCGGTCGATGCACGCTGGTTCTTCGAGCGGACGATCTCGATGTGGTCCCTGCGAAATTCGATCAGGATGCGCCGGTCCTTGAGGCCGCGCGCTGCGAGCACACCCTCCGCGCCGCCGAACGCGTCCTTCACCACCAGCAACTTCGCGGGTTCGACCGTGAGATCGCCAATCTCGATGCTCTCGACATCGACGAGCGGCACCTGGGCCTCACCCGTCATGCCGCGCAGGAGCACGGTCGGTGCGTCGCTAACGCGCAGCCTCAGGCGCGCAGCCGCCTCGACGGTGACGGCTGAGCGCGTCGCGCCCGTATCGAGCACGAGCCGCAGCGGGCCTTCCCCGTTCACGTACACCGGCGCCCAGACCCGGCCGATGCGATCGCGCAAGGTCGGCGCGACGAAGCGGGGCTCGGGTGCCGTGACGATCACTTCCTCGAGCGGTTGGGATTCGGGCGCGGCTTGCGTCGGCGCGGGCGCCTGTGCGCCTGCGGACAATGTGGCTGCAGAAATCAGTGTGATGCAGAAAGTTGCGCGAATCACGCACACCGCTCGCCGCAGACCATCTCGACATCCCCGACCATGGTGGACGCCTCCGCCTGCCAGTATAAGTGCAGGCATGGCATGGCTCACCAAGTCCCGCTTCATGGCCGGCTGGCGATGCTCGACTACTGTCGCCGGAACACCTGGGCACTCGTAATGGTTGCGCGGTTCCTCGCGGGCGCCACGCGGTAGCTCATTTCAGATACTGGACGCCCAGCGAATAATTGACGCGCAGCTCGCAGGGCAGCCTGGCACTGCGGTTGCGCGCGCGCTGGCCGTCGCACACCAGCGAGCCGTCGAGGGTCGTCTTGCGGCGTTCGATTGCATCGCGCGCCATGGTGCCCAGGTCGAATTGGCCGTCGCAGTCGGACCACGGGCAGGGAAACGCGAAGTAAGCTTGCGCAGGCGGATGCAATACCAGGGTTTGGGGAGCGGGAGCCGGTTCTGTGGTTTCGATGAAAGTGAGTGTGAGCCGGATATGTTCGACTGCCGGAAACGCAGTGCGAACGGTGTCACTCGTCGCGCGAGCGCGCAGGCTTTGCTCGATGCGCTCCTTGCGTGACGCGCCGGGCGTGCCGGGCGTGCCGGGCCTGGCGTGCGAGCGTCTCAAGGCGGTACGGCCGTTCCAGGCGGGGGTGCTTCGGGGTCGGCAACCGGCTCCGCCGCCGACTCTTGTGCGGTGCGCGCGTTCCGGCGCTGCTCCTTCTCGAGCTGGCGAGCTTTCTTCGCACGCTCCCTCAGCAGCTTCTGATGTCGAAAATTGGGTTTTGCCAAGCGCGTCTCTGGGTGATTCCGAACTGCGCCCGGGATTGGCCGGAGCGCGCGGAAATGGCTGGTGAGCAATGGTAAAGGCTACAGCACCGAGTCATTGCCCGCTTGCCTTTCGGCGCGGCCGCGCCGTTATTGCCGGCGCGAGATCTCGACCGCGTCGCCGACCCGCAGCGTGCCGGGCTGCAGGACTGTCGCGTTCTCGCCGAAGGTGACGCCCTTCAATGCCCGATTCCAGCGCAATGTCTTCAGCGTGGGGAGCGGCTCGACGCCGCGAGCGCCCGACTCCTGATCGGTCGTGGTTACGATGCAGCGCGTACTCGGCTTGACGAGGCGCAGCACGGCCTCGCCAATGCGTAGCTTGTCGATGCGATCTTCCGTGAAGGGCTCGAGTCCGGTGAGCACAATGTTCGGGCGAAAGCGCGTCATCGGCAGAGGCGCCTCATCGGGCATGGCACCTGATGCCGCGATTGCCGAGTTGAGCGCTGCCAGCGAACCGCCCTGTGTGACGAGCACCGGATAGGCGTCGGAGAACTTCACCGGGGCATAGTCGTCGCGCGCGTACTGTGGGTCTGCATGTCGCACACCACCGGCGGCGAATCGCACGAGTCGCAGCGGCCGGCCGACGACGGCGGAAATCCATTTGGCCGCGGCATCGCCCTGATCGTCCGCCTCACACGTGTCATTCCAGACCCGCACCGTGCGCCGCGCGCCACGTGTTGCAAGCGACACGCACAGGGTTGCACGGCCGGGAGCCGTGACCACAAGCATCTGTCCGTCGATGTCGACCGAAGGAGTCACGGTGGCGAGCACCGCGTCAGTGCGCTGGGTGATGAACCTGCCGTCCGGCTCGACGATCATCCATTCGCGATCGTGGCGCAGGCCCGTGGGCAGAAGTTCGGCGC
>CAUJHX010000139.1 GCA_963204795.1 Pseudomonadota bacterium
GGAAAGCTCTCGGTCACCGCGACCAAGTCGATCTCGAACCAGCGCGACCTGGCGCTGGCGTACTCGCCCGGCGTGGCGGCCGCCTGCGAGGCGATCGTGGCCGATCCGCTTGCGGTGCGTCGCTATACGGCGCGCGGCAACCTTGTCGCCGTCATCAGCAATGGCACGGCGGTGCTCGGTCTCGGTGCCATCGGCCCGCTGGCGGCCAAGCCGGTCATGGAAGGCAAGGCGGTGCTGTTCAAGAAGTTCGCCGGCATCGATGTCTTCGACCTCGAGGTCGACGAGCGTGATCCGGAGCGGCTGGTGGAGATCATCGCCGCTCTGGAGCCGACATTCGGCGGCATCAATCTCGAGGACATCAAGGCTCCGGAGTGCTTCACGGTCGAGCGCCGGCTGCGCGAACGCATGCAGATCCCGGTCTTCCACGATGACCAGCATGGCACCGCGGTCACGGTCGCCGCCGCGATCCAGAACGGATTGCAGCTGGTCGGCAAGGAAATCAGCAGCGTGAAGCTGGTCGTCAGCGGGGCGGGTGCGGCGGCGCTCGCCTGCGTCGATCTGCTCGTCGAGATGGGGTTGCGCCACGAGCACGTCTGGCTGACGGACCTGGCCGGCGTGGTCCATGAAGGCCGCACCGAGCTCATGGATCCGGAGAAGGCGCGCTACGCGCGCCATACCCGCGAGCGCAGCCTGGCTGAGGTCATCGTTGCTGCGGACATCTTTCTCGGGTTGTCGGCCGGCGGCGTGCTCAAGCCGCCCATGGTCGCGTGCATGGCGGCGCGCCCGCTGATCCTGGCGCTCGCGAACCCGACACCCGAGATACTCCCGGAGGAAGTCGCCGCGGTACGCGGTGATGCGATCGTCGCAACGGGGCGCAGCGACTATCCGAACCAGGTGAACAATGTGCTTTGCTTTCCGTACATCTTCCGTGGCGCTCTCGATGCCGGGGCAACCCGGATCACCCGCCCGATGAAGATTGCGGCGGTGCACGCCATCGCGGAACTCGCCCGCCAGGAGCAGAGCGAAGTGGTCGCAGGTGCGTACGGGGTCGACGACCTTAAGTTCGGTCCCCGCTACCTGATTCCGAAGCCGTTCGATCCGCGGCTGATCGTGAAGATCGCGCCAGCCGTGGCGCGCGCGGCCATGGAAAGCGGCGTTGCGACCCGGCCGATCGCGGATTTCGACGCCTACGTGCAGCAACTCCAGCAGTTCGTCCACCACAGTGGCACGTTCATGCAGCCGGTGTTCGCGGCAGCCCGCAAGGTTGAGCCGGCGCGGTCGCGTATCGTGTTCGCCGAAGGTGAGCGGGACCGGGTGCTGCGCGCCGCACAGGTTCTGGTCGACGAAGGGCTCGCGCGGCCCGTGCTGGTGGGTCGGCCGGAGGTGATCGAGGAGCGCGTGAACGGATTTGGCCTCCGCTTGCGACACGATGCGGATTTCACGATCGTCGATCCGGGCGCCGAGGCGACGACGTCGGTTGCGGCCAGGCTGCTGAAAGATCACGGAGCCGACGGGATGATCTGCGGCACCATCGGCGCGACGAAGCACCACCTGGGCTACATCGGGCGGATCATCGGTCTCGCGCCGGGTGCGAGTGTCTTCGCAGGCATGAGTGTCCTGATGTTGCCCGGCCGGCAACTGTTCATCGTCGACACGCACATCAATCAGGATCCCGACGCCGGGGAGCTCGCGGAAATCACCCTGATGGCAGCCGAAGGGGCGCGCCGCTTCGGCGTCGAGCCGAAGATTGCACTCGTGTCCCACTCCGATTTCGGCAGCAGCGATGCGCCATCGGCATGCAAACTTCGCGAGGCGCTCGCCCTGGTGCGCGCGCGCGCACCGCAACTCGAGATCGATGGCGAGATGCACGGCGACTCCGCCTTGAACGAGGCCGTGAGGCGCGCGTCGTCACCCGAGACGACTCTGGGCGGTTCGGCGAACCTGCTGGTGATGCCGAACCTCGATGCGGCGAGTATCGCCTACAACCTCCTCAAGACCGCTGCGGGCAACAATGTCGCGATCGGACCGGTGCTGCTCGGTTGCGCGGCGCCGGTGCATATCCTGACGCCTGCCGTGACCGTGCGACGCATCGTCAACATGGCGGCGCTTGCGGTGGTGCAGGCATCGGAGCGGTAGCGCGCCCGGCACTGGCATCCGCCAGGAACATCCAGGTTTCGACCACCGTGTCGGGGTTCAGCGAGATGCTGTCGATGCCCTGCTCGAGCAGCCAGCGGGCGAATTCGGGATGGTCCGAAGGCCCCTGACCGCAGATGCCGATGTACTTGCCCTGGGTGCGGCAGGCCTTGATCGCCATGGCGAGCAGCACCTTGACCGCCTCGTCGCGTTCATCGAACTGCTTTGCGACAAGGCCGGAGTCGCGATCGAGTCCGAGGGTGAGCTGGGTCATGTCGTTCGAGCCGATCGACATGCCGTCGAAATACTCGAGGTACTTGTCCGCGAGCAGCGCATTGGTTGGCAGCTCGCACATCATGATGACCTTGAGGCCGTTCGCGCCACGAGCGAGGCCGTTCGCGGCGAGGAGCTGCGTGACCTCGCGCGCTTCCGCCACGGTGCGCACGAAGGGCACCATGACCTGCACGTTCGTGAGCCCCATCTCGTTGCGCACGCGCAAGAGTGCCTGGCACTCGAGATCGAAGCAGGGGCGAAAGGTCGCGTCGACGAAGCGGGCAGCGCCTCGAAACCCGAGCATCGGGTTTTCCTCGGACGGCTCGTACTGGCGACCCCCGATGAGATTGGCGTATTCGTTCGACTTGAAATCGGAGAGGCGCACGATCACGGGCTCGGGCGCGAACGCCGCCGCAATCTGCGAAATGCCCTCCGCGAGCTTGTCGACGTAGAAACTGACCGGGTCGGCATAACCTGCCATCTGGCCGCGAATCTGATCCTTGAGATCAGCCGACAGCCGCTCGAACTCGAGCAGGGCGCGCGGATGCACGCCGATCATGCGGTTGATGATGAACTCGAGCCGCGCGAGGCCGACGCCCCGGTGCGGAATCGCGGCGAAGCTGAACGCGCGGTCCGGATTGCCGACGTTCATCATAATCTTGACGGGAATCGGGGGCAGCGTGTCGAGCTCGATCTGGCGCCGCTCGAAGTCGAGCAGTCCTTCGTAGACGTGGCC
>CAUJHX010000140.1 GCA_963204795.1 Pseudomonadota bacterium
TGCTGATCGGCGGCGGCGTCGGCATCCCGCCGATGATGTTCCTCGCCGAGCGGTTGATCGTGCGCGAGGACGCGCGCTGGCAGCCGCTCGTGCTGATGGGCTCGGAAATTCCCTTCCCGTTTGCGACTCGCCCGTCGACGATCCTCGTGCCCGGCATGCCGCCAGGCGTGATCGCATCGATGCCCTCACTCGAGGCGCTCGGTGTGCCGAGCCGCCTTGCGAGCAAGTCAGGCTTCCCGGGCTGCTACGACGGGTTCATCACGGAGCTCGCCGACGCGTGGCTCGCGGCGCAACCGAAGGCAGGCCTCGCGGAGGTCGAAGTCTTTGCATGCGGCCCCACGCCGATGCTCGCGGCAACAGCGCAGCTCGCACGACGCTACGGGCTGCCTTGCCAGGTGTCGCTCGAGGAATTCATGGCCTGTGGCGTGGGCGGCTGCGCCGGCTGTACGGTGCAGGTCGCGACCGACGAGGGCCCGGCGATGAAGCGGGTGTGCGTCGACGGGCCGGTGTTCGATGCGTACGCCGTATTTGCCAGTTAGCGCGCGGCTACGGGCCGCAACTCGAATACGCGTGCGAGCGCCTCGGCCGCTTTGAGGTCACCGCGTCGCAGAGCATCACGCACATCGTCGAGCTTGAGGGCGTCCTCGCGCGAGAGATAGGGCGACCACCCCGAATCCTCCTCGATGAGTTCGACTTCCACTTCGGCGGCATAGCGCCCTTCGTGAACGAACTTCACTTGCTTTCGCCCGCTCATGTCAGCCTCTTGCGAAAATCAGGGCTCCACTTGCGCGGGTCGGGTCGGTAGGCGGTCACCAGAACGGCGGGACCCGGGCGCCCTTTCGGCAATCCCCACACGACGTGTACCGCCCGACCTTGCGCGTCTGATTGTAGCACCAGCACCGCGGGTCCCTTGCGGAAGTGGGGATAGTCTTCGATGACCGTCGCATCCGAGATGCCACCCAGGACCTCTCGGACGGCAATCCGATCGTTCGCCAGCTCGTCGTAGCCATGCTCCGAAATCCACAGCTTGCCTGCGGCCACGAGACGCCTTACGACTTCCAGCGTTTCACTCACATCGAACTACCCGTCATAGTTTGACACGTAGCGTACTTGCGACCGTGGCGCCTCAACCAGCGGCAATAACACCGTAAATGTCTGGAAATACAGATCTCAACCCAGCGCCGCATTCCGTATCGAGAATACTGCAATGCACCAATTACGCGTTCGACGGCACAGTTCACGCGTCACTGGCCTTTCAAGCGGGATCATCCCCGCATGGCCACGCGCGAAAATCCGGTCGGTTCGGGATTCACTCGTAGACAGCAGGACGCGATCGCTCACGTCAGCGGCAATCTGCAGCTGATCGCCTGCGCCGGATCCGGCAAGACCAAAGTCGTTGCGCAGCGCGTGGTGACCCTGCTGCGGCCCATCACTAGCGGCGGCGCCGGCTGCGAGCCCGGCAACATCGTTGCATTTACCTTCACGGAGAAGGCCGCCGCTGAACTGAAGGAGCGCATCCACACGCGCTGCCAGCAACAGCTGGGCACGACGATCGGTCTCGCCGATCTCCATCTCGCCGATCTCCATGTTGGCACCATTCACGGTTACTGCCTGAATTTGCTCTAGTTCGAGATGCTGAACGAAGTGCAGTTGTCGCTGTTCGTGGACCGGCATTCGAAAGCATCCGGTCTGAGGCTGAGCACTACGGAAAAACGCTCAGGCAATTGCGCACCCATATGGCGGATTGACGTGGTTCCGTTATGGAACCATAACGGTTTCGTCCATCTGGAGCCACCCATGCCCACCACGCTGACGCTCAAGAACATTCCGGACGAGGTTTATGAACGCCTCAAGGACTCCGCGGAGTCTCACCGACGCAGCCTGAACAGCGAGGCCATCGTCTGCCTGGAAACCGTGCTGCTCCCGGGGCGTATCGCTCCTGCCGAGCGATTGGCTCGAGCTCGTGCGCTTCGCAACGCACTGCCAAAGGTGAAATTCAGGGCGCGCGATGTCGATGCCATGAAGCGCGAGGGTCGTCAGTGATAGTGGTAGATACCAACATCGTTGCGTATCTGTATCTGGAATCGGAGTACACGGCTCGCGCAGAAGCACAGCTCAGAGGTGACCCGGACTGGGCTGTCCCGCTGCTTTGGCGGGGCGAGTTCCGGAACATCCTGGCGGGGGTGATTCGCCGCAGGGCGATGAGCTTCGACGAAGCCCGCCGGATCATGGCGGAAGCGAAAGACCTGCTGGCCGGCGGCGAGCACGAGGTGAATTCACAGCGGGTGCTGGAGCGCGTGCGGGACAGTGATTGCTCGGCGTACGATCGCGAGTTCGTGGTGCTCGCGGCGCAGATGGGCACCATGTTGGTCACCATGGATGGAAAATTGCTCAAAGCCTTTCCGAAGCTGGCGAGACCTCTCCCTGCCCTTTCGCGAGCGCCATGGGGGTCGCGGCGCACTCAGTACGCGAACGACTCGTCGGCGTAGACTGCCGTGCGCGGCGGCAAGCCCGCGGCGACAGCGACGGCCAGCGCGAAGCGAGCGGACTGCCGGTCAACTTATGGGCTTCAGCCCGGCCTGCTGCTGAGACGCACGACGACCTCACCCGAAATTGATCTTCGCCTCGAGATTGGTGCGCGAGTCGGCGTTGTTGAGCGCTTCCTCGAGTTCGACGCGGCCCTGCTTGACCAGCTCGTAGAGCGCCGAATCGAAACTCTGTACGCCGCGTTCACTGCTCTGGACGATGGCTTCCTTGATTCCCGAGACATCGCCCTTCTTGACGAGCTCGGAGATATGCGGCGTGTTGAGCATCACCTCGACAGCGGCGAGGCGCTTGCCGTCCTTGCCGAAGACGAGCCGCTGCGCCGCGATCGCCTTCAGGTACTGCGACAGGTCGAGGAAGATCTGGTTGTGCTGGTCGCGCGGGAACATGTTGATGATGCGGTCCATCGTTTCCGCGCAGTTGTTCGCGTGCAGGGTCGCGAGCACGAGATGGCCGGTGCCGGAGAGGTTGATGCAGGCCTGCATCGTCTCGCGGTCGCGGATCTCGCCGACGAGAATCACGTCGGGCGCGGCGCGCATGACGCTCCTGAGCGCGCGCTCGTAGCTCTTCGTGTCGAGCCCGACTTCGCGCTGGTTCACGATCGAGCGCTTGTTGGTGTGCAGGAACTCGATCGGGTCCTCGATGGTGACGACGTGGTCCGATGAGTTCTCGTTGCGATAATTGATCATCGAGGCGAGCGTGGTCGACTTGCCGGAGCCCGTGGCGCCGACCAGCAGGATCAGACCCCGCTTCAGCATGATGAGCTCGCGGAACACCTCGGGCAGGCCGAGCGTCTCGAGTTTCGGCATGTCGGCGGTGATGTAGCGCATGACCAGCGCGGGGAAGCCGCGCTGGTGGAACACGTTGACGCGGAAGCGCCCGAGACCGGGCTCCGAGATCGCAAAATCGATCTCGAGTTCGCGGTGGAAGTATTCGAGTTGCTCCGGAGTCATCAGCGCGAACGCCGACTGGCGCACCGTCTCGGGCGACAGGATCTGCTTGTTGACCGGAAAGATCTGGCCTTCGATCTTGATCTTGATCGGGGCATTCGAGGTGAAGAAGAGGTCGGACGCCTTCTTCTCCACCATCAGCTTGAACAGCGGCCGGGTGTTGATCGCAAGTGGCGCCTCCGGCACCGCGGGCGCCTGGGTCGTCGTGTCGCCGGTCGGACTCGCGATCTTGCCCGTCGCCTTCATATCACGCGCCCCTGCTCTTCTTCGACGATGCGCAGCGCACCGCCGCCGTCGTCGATGTTCTTGTTCTCGCGCTTGCTCTCGAGCTTGATCTTCAGGCGCAGCTCGTTCTTCGAGTCGGCGTTGCGCAGTGCGTCCTCGTACGAAACGTGCCCCGTCTCGTAGAGCTCGAACAGCGCCTGGTCGAAGGTCTTCATGCCGATGCGGGTCGAGCGCGACATCACCTCTTTGATCTTGGCGACTTCGCCCTTGAATATCAGATCCTGGATCAGCGGGGAATTCAGCATGATTTCCATCGCGGCGATGCGCCCGCTGCCCGATTCGCGCGGGATCAGACGCTGCGACACGAGCCCGCGCAGGTTGAGCGACAGGTCCATCAGCAGCTGCTCGCGCCGCTCGTCGGGAAAGAAGTTGATGATGCGGTCGAGCGCCTGGTTGGCGCTGTTCGCATGCAGTGTCGCGAGCACGAGATGGCCCGTTTCGGCGAACTGGATGCCGTACTCCATCGTGTCGCGGTCGCGGATCTCGCCGATCAGGATGACGTCGGGCGCCTGCCGCAGCGTGTTCTTGAGCGCGGCGTGCCAGTTCTCGGTGTCCACCCCGACCTCGCGGTGCGTGATCACGCAGCCCTTGTGCTGGTGCACGTACTCGACCGGGTCCTCGATCGTGACGATGTGGCCGCGCGTCTTCTCGTTGCGGTAGCCGACCATGGCGGCAAGCGTGGTCGACTTGCCGGAGCCGGTGCCGCCGACGATGATCACGAGGCCGCGCTTGGAGAGCACCACCTCTTTCAGGATCGGCGGCAGGTCGAGTTCCTCGAAGCTCGGGATCTTCGAATTGATCAGGCGGATCACGCAGCCGGTCTGGCCCTGTTGCACGAAGGCGCTGACCCGGAAACGACCGATGCCAGGCGGCGCGATCGCGAACTGGCACTCCTTGCTGGCGTCGAACTCCTTCGACTGGCGGTCGTTCATGATCGCGCGCACGAGCACGGCGGACTGCTCGGCCGTGAGCGCCCGCTCGCTCTGCGGGCGCACCTCGCCGTCGATCTTGATCGCCGGCGGAAAACCCGCGGTGATGAAGAGGTCGGAAGCCTTCTTCTCCACCACGCGGCGGAGCAGGTCCTGCATCAGCTTGATGGCTTGATCACGATCCATGGGCAGCTCCCGCCAGCATCACAGTGCATCCTTGTTCTGGGCCTTGTAGCGCGCCTCTTCCTTGCTCACGACACCCTTCTGCACGAGCTCGGTCAGGCACTGGTCGAGTGTCTGCATGCCCTGCGCCTGCCCGGTCTGTATCGACGAATACATCTGCGCGATCTTGCCCTCGCGGATCAGGTTCCTGATCGCCGGCGTGCCGATCATGATCTCGTGCGCGGCGACGCGACCACCGCCGATGCGCTTCATCAGGGTCTGGGAAATCACGGCGCGCAGCGACTCCGAGAGCATCGAGCGCACCATTTCCTTCTCGGCCGCCGGGAACACGTCGACCACGCGATCGATGGTCTTCGCCGCCGAACTCGTATGCAGGGTGCCGAACACCAGATGGCCGGTCTCGGCCGCGGTGAGCGCGAGGCGGATCGTCTCGAGATCGCGCATTTCGCCGACGAGGATCACGTCGGGATCCTCGCGCAGCGCCGAGCGCAACGCTTCGCTGAAGCCGAGCGTGTCGCGGTGCACCTCGCGCTGGTTGACGAGCGAGCGCTTCGATTCGTGCACGAACTCGATCGGGTCCTCGATCGTGAGGATGTGGTCCGGCCGGTTGTCGTTGCAGTGATTCACCATGCCCGCGAGCGTGGTCGACTTGCCCGAACCCGTGGGGCCGGTGACGAGCACGAGACCGCGCGGCAGCATGCACAGGTCGCGGAAGATTTTCGGCGCCGCGAGGTCCTCGAGCGAGAGGATCGTCGATGGAATGTTGCGGAACACGGCGCCGGCGCCGCGGTTCTGGTTGAAGGCGTTGACGCGAAAGCGCGCGAGCTTCGGAATCTCGAAGGAAAAATCGGTCTCGAAAAACTCCTCGTACGACTTGCGCTGCTTGTCGTTCATGATGTCATACACCATGCTGTGCACTTCCTTGTGGGACAGTGCGGGCATGTTGATGCGCTTCATGTCGCCGTCGACGCGGATCATCGGTGGCACACCGGACGACAGGTGCAGATCCGAGGCGTTGTTCTTGACGGCAAACGCAAGCAGTTGCGCAATATCGACGGCCATGCGAAATCCTCGCGGGAAGCGGCCGCAGTATAGCGGAGGGGGTCTGCGTCCAATATGTTAATCGGTCCGCAGAATTTGCCGTTGAACGTGCAGAAGGTACGTACGGCGATCGGTGCCGCGGCGACACAGTGCGGGCGAAGTGTCGACTCCGTCACGCTGCTGGCCGTTTCCAAAGGCCAGTCCGCCGCGAGCGTGCGCGCGGTCGCCGCCGCCGGTGTCGGGCACTTCGGCGAGAACTACCTGCGGGAGGCGCTGCCAAAGCTCGACGCGCTCGCGGATCTCGCATTGACCTGGCATTTCATCGGCCGCCTGCAGGCCAACAAGACACGACTCGTGGCCGAACGCTTCGACTGGGTGCACGGTATCGACCGCCTGAAGCTCGCTGAGCGCCTCGCTTCGCAACGTCCGTACCACGCGCCACCCCTCAACGTCTGCATACAGGTGAACGTCGCCGGTGAGAGCGGCAAGGCTGGTGTCGGCCTTGCCGAAGTTGCAGCGCTCGCCGCAGCAGTGCGCACCCTGCCCCGTCTCAGGCTGAGAGGGCTCATGTGCCTGCCCCCTGAGGAAACGGACGGCGCGCGCCAGCGCCACTGGTTCGCACTCGTGCGGGCGTCGTTCGACGCCCTGCGCGCGGCAGGCTTCGACATCGACACGCTGTCGATGGGCATGAGTGGCGACTTCGCTGCAGCGATCGCCGAAGGCGCGACCCTGGTGCGCATCGGTACGGCCGTTTTCGGTCCGCGTGCCGCGGCCCCCGCCTGAGCAGGTAACATTCACCCATGTCGGGACAACACATTGCCTTCATCGGTGGCGGCAACATGGGCCGGGCGCTCATCGCGGGCCTGATCGCACGCGGCTCGGCGCCAGCGGACCTTGCGGTTGCCGATCCTGTGTGCGCCACGCGTACGGCACTGCAGGCCGAGTTTGCTGTCCGCACGTCCGGGGACAACATCGGGATCGCGGAGTCAGCCGACATCCTCGTCCTCGCGATCAAGCCCCAGATCATGGCCGAGGTACTGGCGCCACTCGCACCCGTGCTCATGCGGCACCAGCCCCTCGTCATCTCAATCGCCGCCGGTGTCCGGATCGCAGCTCTCAGCGCCTGGTGTGGCGCGGGCGTGCCGATCGTACGCGCGATGCCCAATCGTCCAGCACTTTGCGGCGCCGGAATCACGGGCCTCTACGCCCCTGCCAGCACCGCACCCGATGCACGACAACGCGCCGGCGCCGTGCTGTCGGCGGTTGGCGACACGGTGTGGGTCGAGCGGGAGGACGATCTCGACGTGGTGACCGCCGTCTCGGGCAGCGGACCCGCCTATTTCTTTCTGCTCGCCGAGCAGCTCGCGGCAAGTGCTGTCCGACTCGGCCTTGAGCCCGTCACGGCGCGACGGCTCGCGGTGGCGACCCTGCATGGCGCAGGCTGCCTTGCCCGCGAGAGCGACGGTGACCTGTCGCGCCTGCGCGCCGAGGTGACATCGAAAGGCGGCACCACGGAGGCAGCGCTGCGCAGCCTCGCCGCAGCGGATTTCGACGGCTCGGTAGCCGCGGCGGTCGATGCCGCCGTGAAGCGCAGTCAGGAACTGGCGGGGGTTGCGTGAGCGCGATTTTCTACATCGTCGAGACCCTGCTGTCGCTCGTCTTCTTCCTCTTCCTGCTGCGCCTGCTGCTGCAGATCGTGCGCGCGGACTTCCGCAATCCGCTCGCCCAGGCGATCGTGCGGCTGACCAACCCGCTGATCCTGCCGCTGCGTCGCGTGCTGCCACCTGCCGGCAAGTTCGACACCGCTTCGATCGTCGCCGTCGTCATGATTGCATTCGCGGAGGTCGGCATCCTGTATGCGCTGCGCGCCGGCGAGTTGCCGCCTGCGCTCACGTGGCTGCGCCTCGCCGTGCTCGGCATCCTCACGAAGAGCCTGTGGGCCTGGTTCTACGCGATCCTGCTGTACGCACTGATCTCGCTGATCTCGCCAGGGCAGTATTCGCCCGTCACCGCGCTGCTCGATTCGCTCTGTGAGCCCATCCTGCGGCCTCTCCGGCGTCTGATTCCCCCGGTGGCTGGCCTCGACCTTTCGCCGCTCTGGGCGCTGATCGCGCTGCAGGCGTTGCTCATCCTGCTGCGCGGATGAGCGAGAACATCAGTAAGTTACCTCGCGTCATTCATCGAAAGTCGAGCACGATGTCACACCCGCTTGCGTCGGCGTACGCGCGCGGTGCTGTAAATCCAGATGTTTGGCGACGCCTCGTACACGAAAAAACGCTTGCGCGCGCATACGCATGTGCTATGTTGCCGCCCGATTCGCGTTTCGCGCGGCTTGCGCGCCGCGTGAACAGCAACCAAATTTTTCAGGAGAATAGGCAATGGCGAAAAAAGGTGGCGCACCGACGAAGTCGGAAATCCTTGCGACGATCTGCAAGGACACCGGACTGTCGCGCAAGCAGGTTTCGTCCGTGTTCGACTCGCTTTCGGGGGTGATCCGCAAGAGCCTGCGTGGCAACGGGCTGTTCACGCTGCCCGGATTGCTCAAGCTCAAGGTCGTGAAGAAGCCCGCCACCAAGGCGCGCGAGGGCGTCAACCCCTTCACCGGCGAGAAGATGACCTTCAAGGCGAAACCAGCCTCGAAGAAAGTCCGTGCGATGCCGCTGAAGAGCCTCAAGGCCTTCGTGAACTAAGGCGAGCGCCTCCGTTCTTCGCAAGGAAAGCCCGGTGGGATCACCCCGCCGGGCTTTCTGCTTTCTGCGCGAAGCTGACAACCCGGCCACGCAGTTCCACCAGCTTGCCGTGAAAGAAGTGCCCGACACCCGGGAAAACGGCGATTTGCGGTGCTGGTGTCTGCTCGCGTGCCCAGTCGAGCACAGTTGCAGGCGCAATGACCTCGTCCGCGTCGCCCTGCGCAAGGAGCCAGGGACAGCGCGGGCCGTCGACCCTGAAACTCGAGAGCCGGCCAACCGCTGGCGCGACCACGACTACCCTCTCCGTGGGTAGCTGGCGCGAAGCGTTGATCGCCACGAATCCACCGAACGAAAAGCCCGCGAACCACACGGGCACACCGGGCCAGCGCGCGGCTCCCCAGGCCGCAACGGCGAGTGCATCGAGCGTCTCGCCGCGCCCCTCATCGTAGCCCCCCCCGCTCTGCCCGACGCCCCGATAGTTGAAGCGCACAGTGGGCAGACCGACGTCCTGCAGCGCACGCGCGAGCGTGTATACAACCTTGTTGTCCAGGGTGCCGCCCTGCAGCGGATGCGGGTGGCATACGACGCCGAACGCGCGTACGGGCGCCGTGGCGGGGTTTTCGGGCAGGATTTCGAGCTTGCCGGCGGGGCCGTCGATCAGGGTGCGGGTACCGCGTGCCATCACGGCGCCTTGTAGACGGAGCCTTCCTTCATCACGAAGCTGACACGCTGCAGCGCCGAGATGTCAGCGAGCGGATCGCCCGGCACCGCGACGAGATCCGCCTGCTTGCCGACGGCAATGCTCCCGACGCGATCGTCGATCCCGAGGAACTTCGCGGGCACGCTCGTCGCCGAGCGGATCGCTGCCATCGCCGGCATGCCCGCATCGACCATCAGCGCGAACTCCCGTGCATTCTGGCCATGAGCCGACACTCCCGTGTCGGTGCCGAACATGATGGGAACACCGGCCTTCCAGGCTTTCGCGAATGTCTTCTGGATCTGCGGCCCGACCGCAAGCGCCTTCGGCCGCACGAGTTCCGGCAGGAACCCGGGTTCCCGGGCCCGCTCGTAGACATACTGGCCGGCGCTGATCGTCGGCACGTAGTACACGCCCCGCTCCTTCATCAGGCGCATCGCCTCATCGTCAAGGAAGGTGCCATGCTCGATCGAAGCGACGCCACCGCGTATGGCGCGCTTGATGCCCTCTGTGCCGTGCGCGTGCGCGGCCACCGTAAATCCGTAGTCATGTGCGGTCGCGACGATCGCGCGGATCTCCTCTTCGCTGAATTGCGGATTCATGCCGTTTTTCGCGATGGAGAGCACGCCGCCCGTCGCCGTGATCTTGATGACGTCGGCGCCGTCCTTGTAGCGCTGGCGCACGGCCTGCACTGCGTCCGGGATACCGTCCGCCACGCCCTCCGTGGGACCCGGCTCGCCCTGGCGCAGATAGTCGGCCATGCCGTTGGTCGGATCGCCGTGACCGCCCGTCGAGGCGATGGCCTTGCCCGCTGCAAAGATCCTCGGTCCCGGCACTTTCCCGGCATTGATCGCGTTACGCAGCGCAATGTCGGTATTGAACGCCGATCCGAGGTCGCGCACGGTCGTGAATCCGGCCAGCAGCGTACGCTGCGCGTACACGACGCCATCGAGCGCGATGTCCGCCGCGTTCTCCTTGAACCGGTCAAGCTCGGTCGTACGACTGTTCTCGCTCGTGATGTGCACGTGCATGTCCATCAAACCCGGCAGCACGGTGCCGGAGCGAAGGTCGATCACGCGATCGCCCTCCGCCGGGGCCCGAAAGCCCGGTTCGATCGCGGTAATCCGCCCCGCATCCACGACGATCGTCCGACCCTCCGCCACATTGTCGGTGAGCCCGTCGATCACGCGGCCGGCGTGGATCAGCGTAGCGGCCCCGGCGGGCAGCATGAGTGCCGCACCGATGACCGCAATCGCGGCGGTCCAGCGCTTCGCAGCACTCACTGGATGCCCACGAGCTCGACATCGAACACGAGCGTTGCACCCGGCGGAATGACACCGCCGGCACCGCGCGCGCCGTAGCCCAGTTCGGGCGGAATCACGAGCCTCCTTTGCCCGCCGATCTTCATGCCGGCCACACCCTGATCCCAGCCGGATATCACCTCACCCGCGCCGATGTGGAAGGTGAACGGCTGGCCGTGATCGCGCGAACTGTCGAACTTCCTGCCCTTGTGCTCGGGTGCATTGGCCTCGTACAGCCAGCCCGTGTAGTGCACGACAGCCGCCTGGCCGGCGGCGACAGCGGGACCGCTGCCTTCTTTCAGTTCGGTAATGGCAACGGACACTGTGGCGGTCTCCTTCGAGTCGGGGGCGGGGGGCGGGTTGGAGGCATTGCATGCGCCGAGCGGCAGCGCGGTCAGCAGGAAGGCGAACAAGCGGGATCCGGTCATTCAGCGTGACTCCCCGGCCGGTTTGAAATCGAGCGAAACTGAATTGATGCAATAGCGCTGACCGGTGGGCTGCGGACCGTCGTCGAACACGTGCCCGAGGTGCGCACCGCACTGCGCACAATTCACTTCGACGCGCATCATGCCGTGGCTCGCATCGCGCGAGGTCGTCACGCGCTCGCCCGCCAGTGGCAGCCAGAAGCTCGGCCAGCCCGAACCTGAATCGTACTTCGTGTCGGAACTGAAGAGCGCGCAGCCGCACACCACGCAACTGTACGTACCCTGCGCCTTGTTGGCGTTGTACTCGCCGGTGAAGGCACGCTCGGTGCCCTTCTCCTGTGTCACGTGCCAGGCGAGCGGCGACAGTCGCTCGCGCAACCCGTCGAGGCGTTTCCGGTCGGTCATGGCGGGCATTATCGCAGGGCGGCGAGCTGCAACAACACCCGGTTCAGGCGCCGCACGAAATCGCCGGGGTTCGCCACTTCACCCGCCTCCGCCAGCGCCGCCTGATCAAAGAGGAGCCGCGCGAGCTCGTCGAAACCCTCGCCCGGCTCGAGACCCTCGAGCCGCTGCACGATGGGGTGACCGACATTGACTTCCAGCACGGGCCTGGCCTGCGGCACCTTCTGGCCTGCGCTCGCGAGGATACGGCGCATCTGCGAACCGGGGTCGTGTTGGCCCAGCACGAGGCAGGCCGGTGTTTCCGCGAGGCGCCGGCTCACGCGCACTTCGCTGACGCGCTCACCGAGCGCGTCCTTGATACGCTTCAGCAGCGGCTTGCTCTCCTTCACTGCTGCGTCGTGGCGTGCGCTCTCGGCGGCGTCGATCCCGCCAAGGTCGAGATCGCCGCGCGTGGCGTCCTGGAAGCGTTTGCCCTCGAAGTCCGTGAGACGCCCCATGGCCCACTCATCGACGCGGTCGGCGAGCAGCAGTACCTCGACGCCCTTCGCGGTGAGGCGCTCGATGTAGGGACTCGCGCGGGCAGCGGCCAGGCTGTCGGCAATGAGGTAATAGATGTGCTGCTGGCCCGGTCGCATGCGCGCGACATAGTCCGCCAGTTTCACGTCCGCCCCTTCCCCCTCGCACTGCGTGCTCGAAAAGCGCAGCAGCGGCAGCAGCTTCTCGCGCGTCGCGTCATCCCCGGCCACGCCCTCTTTCAGCACCGCGCCGAACTCGCGCCAAAAGGCCGCATACTTCCCCGGATCTTCATCGACGGCCAGTTTGCCGATCAGATCGAGCGCGCGCTTCGTCAGCGCCCCGCGCATCGCCTCGACGTCCGCGTTCTGTTGCAGCAGCTCCCTGGACACGTTGAGCGGCAGGTCATTCGAATCAACGAGTCCGCGCATGAAGCGCAGGAAAGGCGGCAGGAACTCCGCGTCGTCCATGATGAACACGCGCCGCACGTAGAGCTTGAGGCCGCGCGGACTCTCGCGATGCCACAAGTCGAACGGTGCCCGGCCGGGAACATAGAGCAGGCTCGTGTACTCGCGCCGGCCCTCGACCTTGTTGTGGCTCCACGCGAGCGGCGGCTCAAAATCATGCGCCACATGCTGGTAGAACTCGCGGTACTCCTCATCGCCCACTTCGCTGCGCGGGCGGGTCCAGAGCGCCTTGGCCTGGTTCACCGCCTCGTAGTCGAATGAAGCGGCGCCTTCCTTCAGCATCTGCACCGGGAAGGCGATGTGATCCGAATAGCGCCGCACGAGCGCGCGCAGGCGGAAGGCATCGAGGAACTCCTTCGCCTCGTCCTTGAGGTGCAGCACGACGCTCGTGCCGCGCTCGGCACGCTCGATCGTCTCGACCGTGAACTCGCCGTCGGCCTTTGAAGCCCAGCGGACGCCGTCGGCAGCAGCGAGGCCTGCCTTGCGGGTGAACACCTCGACTTCGTCGGCAACAATGAATGAGGAATAGAAGCCGACGCCGAACTGGCCGATCAGCTGTGAATCCTTCTGTTCGTCGCCCGTCAGCCGGCGGAAGAACTCGGCCGTGCCCGATTTCGCGATCGTGCCGAGGTGCTCGATCGCCTCATTGCGCGTCATGCCGATGCCATTGTCGCGAACCGTGAGGGTACCTGCCTTCCCGTCGGCTTCGATCCAGACGCCGAGTTCCGCGCCACCTTCGAGCAGCGCCGGGTTGCCGAGCGCCGCGAAGCGCAGCTTGTCGTTCGCGTCGGAGGCGTTTGAGATCAGTTCGCGGAGGAAGATTTCCCTGTGGCTGTACAGGGAGTGGATCATGAGCTTCAGCAGCTCACGGACTTCGGCCTGGAAGCCGCGTGTTTCGGTATCAGTTACGGTCATGGCGCGGGGAATGTAGTGTCCCGCGCGCGAAAATCAAGGGGGCGGCCCCAGGGGCGTGGTCACGCCTGCCTCAGCGCCGGCGCAGCCAGCCGAGCGGCCCCGCGATCGCCGTGACGAGGACATGCCGCCCGGCGCCGAACCAGTCGTCGAACTCGTCCCACAACAGCAGCATGCGCTCCATGCGACGGAAGACTAGTGGAAGGCGGCTCCGCTCGCCGTGCGCGGCCTCACAGTGTAGGCTTTCGGGAGGATGCAAGACCCACAACGCATCGTCGTACTGAACCCGAAGGGCGGATCGGGCAAGACGACCATTGCGATCAATCTGGCGAGCTACTTCGCGACTCGCGGTCTCACGCCATTGCTGATGGACTTCGACCCGCAAGGCTCGTCGATGCGCTGGATCAGGAAGCGCGCGCCGGCGCTGCCGGAGATTCGCGCCGTGGCAGCATTCGAGCGTGACACGCGCCTCACCCGCAGTTTCCAGCTGCGGGCCCCCGAGGGCACGGGACGCGTGATCGTCGATACGCCTGCGGCCGTGCCAGCACACGGCTTTCCGGACCTCACGCGTGATGCGCACAAGATCATCGTGCCGGTGCTGCCGTCGGACATCGATATCCATGCCGCCTCAAAGTGCATCGCGGACCTGTTGCTCGTGGCGAAAGTCCGCCGCGGCGACAACCGGATCGGCGTCATCGCGAACCGCGTGCGCAGGAATACCCTCACCTACCAGGCACTGATGCGCTTCCTCGAAACGCTGGGCATCCCCATCGTCGCCACTTTTCGTGATTCCCAGAGCTATGTACGCAGCGCCGAGCTGGGCATCGGCATCCATGAGATGAAGAGCTACACGGTGCGCGAGGATCTGGAACAGTGGGCTCCGCTCATACGCTGGCTCGAGACGGAGCCTGCGCGGACTGCGCAAGCGGGGCTGGTGCCGGAAGTCACCGGCGCGCTGTCGACGGGTTGATCCCGCTCTGCGGCGGAGGCTTACTTTTCCCCGCCGCCGTCCCAGTCCGTCTTTACCCGCTCCGCCCAGTTCTTGTAACTGGACCACGTGTAGAGATTGCGCGTGATGGCGGCATGGCGGCCGCGTGCGCGCTGCATGCGGTCGGTCCAGCTCGCGAAATCCTTGCCGGCGGGCGTCGGCGTTGCGCCTGCCGCCACCGGGATTCCGCTCCTGTTTCCACCTGATATTTTCATGACCGATGTCCGCAGCTTTCGATCCGAGCGTAGGGAACACGCGCACGCACCGACAGGAACTGCGTCACGGCATCGCGCGGCCGCTGCAGTCACAGCGTTATGTCATCCGGCCAAGCGGTAACAGGGTTTGTATTCCGAACCCGGCAGTTTCATGCGACCTTGCGCGACGAAAGCGCGCAACAGATCGTCCAGCAGGCGCATCACGCCGGGGTCGCCACTCAGCTCGTACGGCCCGTGCGCTTCGATGGCCTTGATGCCGTGCTCCTTCACGTTGCCGGTGACGATTCCGGAAAACGCCCGGCGCAGGTTCGCTGCGAGCTGGCACGGTGGCTGCCCGAGGTGCAGATCGAGCGCACGCATCGAATCGTGTGTCACCTCGAACGGCAGGAGAAAGTCCGGCCGGATGCGCAGCAGCCAGTTGAAATTGTAGGAGTCGTTGACCCTGCGACGATGTTCCCGCACCTCCTCGAGTGCATGCGACATCTCACGCGCCGCCTCCGCCGGGTCGCCCGGCACGATCCGCAGCCGCGAGAGCGCCGCGCGGCCCAGTGTGCCTTCCACGAACTGCGCGATACGCTCGAAATACGCGCCACTATCCTTCGGACCGGTGAGAATCACCGGCATCGGCTGCTGCGCGTTCTCCGGGTCGAGAAGGATGCCGAGCAGATACAGGATCTCCTCCGCGGTGCCGGCACCACCCGGAAATACCATGACGCCGTGGCCGAGCCGCACGAACGCCTCGAGTCGCTTCTCGATGTCCGGCATGATCACGAGCTGGTTGACGATCGGGTTCGGCGGCTCCGCGGCGATGATGCCGGGCTCGGTGATGCCGATATAGCGGCCACCGGCGATGCGCTGCTTCGCGTGACCGATGTTGGCGCCCTTCATCGGGCCCTTCATCGCGCCCGGACCACATCCGGTGCATACGTCGAGTCCGCGCAGGCCGAGTTCATAGCCGACCTTCTTCGTGTAGTCGTACTCCTCCCGACTGATCGAATGCCCGCCCCAGCAGACCACGAGATTGGGCGGCGCCTTGTGGTTCAGGACATGGGCATTGCGCAGGATGTGAAACACCGCATTGGTGATCGACTGCGGGTCCTTGAGGTCGAAACGGGTGCTGTCGTTGATCTCGTTCGAGATGAAGACCACGTCGCGCAATACCGCGAACACGTGCTCCTTGATGCCGCGGATCATTTCTCCGTCGACGAAGGACATCGCCGGAGCGTTGCGGATCTCGAGCTTCACGCCCCACGGATGGCGCACGATCTCGATCCCGAAATCGCGGTAACGCTCGAAAATCTCGCGTGCGTCGTCGGTCTCGCTGCCGGAATTGAGCACCGCGAGCACGCAGCGGCGAAAGAGCGGATACAGGCCGCGCTGGCTCGAATCGAGCAGCTGGTCGATCTCCTCCTGGGACAGGGTTTCGAGGCTGCCGCGCGGCCCGATGCGGGCGTCGACGAATTCGGGGATGACGATGCTGGTTTCCATCCCCGCCACGCTAGCGCGTGTCAGGGCCGGATGTCGATCGGAACGTGATCAGGCGTGAGCAGCCATATTTCGAGCATGTCGGCATTCGACACGGCAATACAGCCGTCGGTCCAGTCGGTCCGTTCGTAGTATTCAGGCGTGCGCTTCAGTTCGTTCGGCAGCCCATGGATCATGATCGCGCCGCCGGCATCCCAACCGTTGCGACGGGCGTGGCGCACATCGGCAGCGCTCGGGTACGAGACCTGGATCGAAAGGAAATAATCGCTGCGCGGATTGCGGCGAGTAAGGCTGTAGCTGCCCTCGGGAGTGCGGAAGTCGCCCGAACGCTCCTTGTGGCCCACCGGATTCAAGCCGAGCGCGATCCGGTACTCACGCAGCACCTGGCCACGACGCAGGAGCTGCAGGCGACGTTCGCCCTTCAGGACGAGCACCTTGTCCGCCACCGGCAGACTCTCGGCCGCGGGCTCGACAACCGACACGCGCTGCGCGCCGGGAAAGTTGTCAGCTGCAGCAGCAGCGGCAAGCAGCGCGCCCGCGAGTGCGGCAAGGACAGGGAGCGGGCGGCGCGCGAGTGAGATCATGGCGGAGATTATAGGTACCACGGACCCCGGAAGCGACGGTACGCCTGTCGCGACGCGATACGCCTCGCAGATCGCGGCAAAACGTGCAGCGCGTCACGTTCGCGCAGAGCACTCTGGCCCGTCGCCCGTCGCCCGCAGCCCGTTGCCCGTTGTCCGGCAACGGCGGCACTCAGCTCTCCTCCACGCGCGGCACGACGACTTGTGCGCCTGGTCGCAGATCGCCGAGATCCGCATCGGGGTTGTACTGCTGCAGCAGCCAGGTGGGCACGCCGGCGAAACGTTGTGAAATGCTCCACAGGGAATCACCGCGGCGCACGACATAGATCTCGGTGCCGAGAATGCGATGCGATTCGAAGAAATTGGCCTGCAGCGCATAGTGGTAGTCGCGGCGCTTCTGTTCGAACTGCGCCGCCGTGACCTTCGACAGATCGAGCTTCAGCTTGCGCCCGACCAGCACCGGTTGCCCGCCGCGCAGGCCATTCAGCGTGCGCAGGCGCGCTGCGCTCACGCCCGCCCAGTCTGCATAGTGTCCAAGCGTCTCCGCTGCGACGACGCGTATCGTGTGATCCGCCGCGACAGTGTAGTCGACCGCATCGGCAGCCGACTGCGCAGGCTCGGCACCCGCGACGAGCGCCGGCCCGAGAGCCTCCGCTTCGCCCGCGGAAACGGGCTCGGCACGACTCGCGCGCCGCGCGCTGGCAACGGCAGCCGCTTCGTCTTCCCTGCTTTCCCGTACCGCAGTCGTACCCGTCTCGGCCGTCGGCTCGGCGGGTCCGGTGGCCCCGACGCTCGCGAGAAGCTGCAGCCGCTGACCTTCGAAGATGTAGTTCGGATTGCGCAGATTGTTGATCCGCATCAGTTCGGTCTCGGTCACGCCAGTTCGCGCAGCAATGGCCGACAGAGACTCGCCCCGCTTTACGACGTGCACGGCAGGGGGCCGCGTCGCTATCGCAGAGTTCCCCTGCGCACTTGCGACCGGAGTCGCGGGCGCGGCCGCAGGCAAGGCGACAGCCTGTCCCGACACGAGCGAGGGCATGCGGTCCGGCAACCGAAGCGAACGGCCGCGCTTCAGGGCAGCGTCCGCGGCGAGACCATTCAGGGCCGCCAGTTCGCGTGTCGGCAACCCGAATCGTTGCGCCACGCTCGCAAGAGTTTCGCCACTGCGCACCCGGTGCGACCGCGATTCGATCTGCGCGGCATACTGCTCGGTGGCCGGCAGGCGCTGCGCAAGTTGCTCGCCTGTCAGCCGCTGCACGCTGCCCGGCAATCGCAGACGGTAACCGCGCGGTACCAACCGCTCGCCGCTCCAGACCGCCGGCAGCAGCGCCGGATTGAGGGCGCGCAGGGCCGCGCGCTCGACGGGAATGCTGCGCTCGAGCGCCCGGACCGGGACGAAGGCTGGCAGCGCCACTTCGCTGAACTTCGCTTCGGGCGCGCGCTCGATGGGCCCGAAGTACTTCTCCGGACTCTGCTCGATCGTGAGGGCCGCGAGAAAGGACGGATAGAAATTGCGTGACGCGAAGCCAAATGACGCGCTCCTGTACGTGCGGTTGATGCGCACATAGTCGGTTGTGCCCGTGGCCTCGACGGCGCGTCGCATGCCCGCAGCACCGTGGTTGTACGCCGTCAGGGCGAGCGGCCAGGTGCCGAGCAGCCGGTAGTTGTACGAGAGCAGCTGCGCAGCGCCTTCGGTCGCGCGGAACGGATCCATGCGCTCGTCAACCGCACTGTCGATGCGCATGTAACGGCGGCCGGTCGAGCGCATGAACTGCCACAAGCCCGCGGCACCCACTTTCGAATACGCAGCCGGATTGAACGAGGACTCCACATGAGGCAACGCCGCGATTTCGGGTGGCAGGCCGAGATTGGCGAGCGTCTGGGCGATATGCGCCTCCCAGGTACCCGCACGCACGAGTCCTGCATGGAAGCGGTCCGCCTGCCCGAGCTGGAAGCGGATGCCTTCGCGCGCCGTCTTCAGTCGCTCGGTGGAGGCGTTGCCCCAGAGTTTGCTGACACGCAATTCCTCGTCCGTGAGGGACTCGGGAGCGGGATGGGTCGCGAGTCGCCCGAGGATCGCCTGGTAGCGTTTGCGCGCTTCGTCGACCCCTGCGGCGCGCTGCTTCGGCTGGCTGTTTGGCGCGAAGCGCAAGGTCTCGTAGATGACCGACAGATCACGCTCGTCGTGCAGAAAGCCGTCGTTGGTCGTGATCTGCGAGTAGACCCGGATCCAGAAGTCGATGTCCGTCTGCAACTCGGGCGGGCGCGGCATGGCATCCTGAGCCGACTGTGCGCACGCGAAATCCGTCGCACCGGAGAACGCTATCGCCAGCACCACGAGGGCCGCCACGCGGATGCGTGCGCTCACGCGACTCATCGGATTCATCATCACCTCATACCCGTTGCACAACCGGTCGACTGTCGAAATTCCTGACAGTTCGCGCTCGTTTCGCGCCCGGCACCGGCGCGCGCGCCGCCGGCGGAGCCCGCCAACTGCGGCACGGCTCACATATTGGCACCGGTTTGCGCACGCGCACCCGACATAATCCCGGATTCGTGAAGCGTGGCACAAGCCTTGCTCCTCTCCTCACCGGGCGGCGATCGCGCCGCGCAGCCGGCAAAGGTGCTTCACGATGACCATCAAGCCCTCGCTCTCTCTCGCGCTTCTTTCATTCACACTCGGCACCGTCGCTCATGCGACCCCGATCAATACCTCGAGCGCAAACGGCGAGCAGAATCTGCAGCAGATCCTCGATGGCATCACGGTCGGGGGCGCAAGCAGTGTCGATGCCGACACCGACCAGTATGCGAACGATGCCTTGTGGTCGCTCGGCGGCTCGGGCGGGGCGTTTTCCCAGATCATCATCGAGCTTGCCGGCAACGCGCCGATCAACAGCTTCGGTATCTATGACGCGACGGATCCGGCGAAATCCGTCGAGATCTTTGCGGGGCCCGCGACGGCGGGAACTGCGTCGGCCCGTGCCACGTTCTCGATCATGGACGATGGTCAGGTCGTGCGAAATCTGACCGACGAGACGGGCATATATTTCGCCGGGAACCTTCTTGGCTTCTATCTTTCCACGCCGGGCCATACCTGGTACTCGGAGTCTGTACGCAATGCGGACAGCGCCGATCACATGGTCGCTTATCAGGGCACTGGCGACACGGTGAAGATCGGCAACACGATGGCGGGACCCTGGGCGGGTAACGAATTCGTCATGGCCTGGGAAGATCTCGCCAGCAGCCAGTGGGACCATGACTACAACGACTTTGTCGTGATGGTCGAGTCGGTGAACGGCGTGAGTGTGCCGGAACCCGGCACGCTCGCCCTCCTCGCCTTCGGACTGGCCGGCCTCGCGCTTGCGCGGCGCCGCCAGACCGCCGCCGGATAACTACAAGAAGAAGCACTCCTCAGCAAGCAAGCGACCATGGCCCCGTTGTGAGCGGGGCTTTTTTTTTGCGTACAGGCGAAGGGTGGCGGACGGGAATCGCTGGTTTGCCGGGTCACCAGCGGCGGACGTCGCGCTTGTATGCCGCAAAGCTGTCGCCGAAGAGGGCGGCGAGGGCGCGTTCCTCGGGTGCGATCTGGAAGCGGTTCATGTAAACGACGAAGAGCGGGGCGCTGAGAAGCGCAAGTACACTCGACAGAAAGATCGCCCACGCCACGAGACACAGCAGCAGGCCCAGGTACATCGGGTTGCGCGTGAAACGGAATACCCCGGTGCGCACGAGTGCCGATGCCGCAGCGGGGGTGGTGGGGTTGACCGTCGTCTTCGCGCGCCTGAAGGTGAGGACGCCCGACATCGCGAGGCCCACTCCGACGCCCGCGAACACGACCGCCACGGCAATGCGCGCCACGCCAGGCAGCGCCAGAGGTGGCACGAGCTTCGCCGCCCACCACATGAGCAGCCCCGTGACGAGCGCCACGAGGGGCGGCGGAACTTTCAGTTCGAGCGCATTCACGGGGTCAGGCCGCGACCGATTCGGCGATCTGCACGCGATTGCGGCCCGAGCGCTTGGCGGCGTAAACCGCGGCATCCGCCCGCGCGATGAGATGCTCGCCCCAGACGCCAAGTGTGTCGCTCGCCGCCACTCCGATACTGCAGGTCAGCTGTATCGGTGGGCCGAAACCCTCGACACGCACTTCGGCGATGCGCTCGCGGATACGCTGCGCGATCAGGTCGGCGGCGGCGACGTCCGCGCTGCTCAGGATCACGACGAACTCCTCGCCTCCGTAGCGGCCGATCACATCCGAGTGTCGTAATTCTGCCTGAATGGGCGGAATGATTGCAGCGAGACAGGCATCACCCGCCGGATGCCCCCACGTATCGTTGATGACCTTGAAGTGGTCGAGATCGATGAAGAGGAGCGCGATGGGCAGGCCGCGCGCCTGCGCGCGGGCACAGGCCGCATCGAGCCGCTCGATCAGCGAGCGGCGGCTGAGCACCCCCGTGAGCGCATCGGTCTGGGCGCGGCGCTCCGCTTCGGATAGCGCAACGCGCTGCTCGCGCAGCCGGTCGGCCACTCCGAGCGCGATCAGGATGGCCGCTGCAACCATCGACAGGGGCAGGCCGTAGTACAGGAGGAACTCCGCATTGCTGGCGTCCGTGAACAACAGTCGCAACGCTGTCGCGATCGTGAAGGCCTCGAGCAGCGCCCAGGCGAGCAGAAACCAGCCCGCCGGGCGACTGCCGCGCCGCCAGGCCAGCAGGGCCGCGGCGAGCGTGAAAACCGCCGCGCCGAGAAACACGATGTTCCCGATCGCTGCAATCACTCCACCGAATCCGTCCTTCGACAGGAAATTCGAGAATGCGAGTACGGTGAATGCGGCCGCAAGCCAGCCGAAGGCGCGGTACGCCCGAGGCGCATAACGCCTGAGATCGGCGATCTCGCGTACAAACAGGCACGCCATGGTTCCGCTCAAGGCTGCCGGCACATTCCACGCGTGCTGCGTCAGCGGCGTCGCGAACGAGAGCCAGGGCCAGTCGAAGCCCTGCCCGGAGAGATAAGCGATGTAGAGCGCCTGCAGGGCAAAGAGACCCGCATAGAGCAGGAACAGACGATCCTTCAGCACGAGCCAGATCAGCAGCGCCGCGACAGCGACCGCCATCAGGGCACCGAAAGCGAGTGCAATCATGCGCGCGTGCCCGGCGCCGCGGGTAAGCACCCCATCGAGCCTGCCGGTGCCGAATCGCAGCACCTCGGCGCCGCGCCCCGGCGTCGCTTCCACCCGGGCAAGCAACGTATCGGTCGCTGTCAGCGGGCCCGGCAGCGCGTACACGGCTTCCTGCATGCCGCTGAAGCCCGGCAGCGCAGTCGCAAGCGCGAGCTGACGCATCTCGCGTGCACCGCCCGCTTCACGCGCAAACACCTGCACGCTGAGATGGCGGCCCTTCTCGATGAGCAAGGCCGAATCGCCGTTGCGGACGGCAGGCTCGCGGGCAATCAAGCGCAGCCAGAAAGGCCCACCACGTCGGCGCAGCTCACGATAGTCGTAGGCACCGAAGCGGGCGCCGAGCGCGCTGCTCGCGACGTCGGCAGGCGCCGGGTCGCCTGCCGATGCATCGAGGACTTCAATGTCAAAGGCGGGCGCCGCGGCCAATGCGGCCGATGCGAGGGTGCATCCCAGCAACCATGCCACGAACAAGCCCCGCACCCTGCACTCCCTCTGATCGGACCCGGACAGGAAGTATCAGCGAACGCGCCGGAGGCGCAAGTCACCAGACGGATGAGAGCCGCGCTACGGGCA